>JAZKSZ010000148.1:0-5609 GCA_036625795.1 Haloarculaceae archaeon | reverse complement strand
CGAGGCGTCGAACGGGGGCGAGGACACGCCCGAAGCCGGGGACGACCAGAACCCACAGGACGACGGCGAGGGAGAGGCCGGCGACCGACAGGAGAGCGAGTCCGGGGACGACGAGGTCCTCCCGGAGTTCGAGGAACTCATCGACGAGTAGACGTCGTCACTCAAAGGAAAGGGAAGCCTCAGAACGTCAGTCGGTCGTCAGTCCGCGGCTGCGGAGACGGGCTCTGCCTCTTCGGCCGCCATCTCGGAGGTGATCCCCCGCGCCAGCGCGAAGACGGCAGCTTTGTGGTCGGTTTTCGACCGGTGGATCGATGTGGGCTGGACGCCGAGTGTCACGTACTCGTCGTGGTCGACAGTGTCGCCGGTCTCTTGCTCGTAGTGATTCTGTACCTGGGCAAGAAGACCGTGCAGATGAATGAGTTCTTGCTTCTTCATGAACACCACCTCCTACTAACTGGAGGGTTATAGTAGTATCCTGAGTACCGTTAACATACTTCGGCGTAATTCCGGCTTAGCACCCGTGAACGAGGGGTTTGGGAATGACACGCATATGCATGGTCGGGGTCGCAACGGGATCGCACTCTCGCCGACGGACCCGCCAGTCCGGCCCCGAGCCACAAACAGTCTCCGCCGAGGCGGAGAGGCCATCTTGAAGAGGGTCCGCCCGTACCGGTCGGGTATGTCAGCCATCGATACCCTCGTGTACGCCGCTCACGTACTGTTCGCCGGGCTGTGGTCGGGGAGTGTGTTGTTCGTCGCCTACGCCGTGTTACCGGCTGCGCGGGCCGGCGACCTGAGCGCCGACCTGCTCGGGGCTCTCAGCGGGAAGCTAACGACGGTCTCCCGGGCCAGCGCGTTGCTCCTCCTGTTGACCGGCGGGCACATGGCCGGGACGCAATACACCACAGAGAGCCTCTTCGGTACCTTCCCGGGGTACAACGTCGTCGCGATGGTCGTCCTCTGGTTCCTGCTCGCAGGGCTCGTCGAGGTCGGCACGAGCAGGCTCTCGGACGGCACCGGCCGCGACAAGGTCCGCGAGCCAGCGGCTGCCGCCCGGCCGTTCATGCTGGCCGCCAGCGCGGCGGCGGTGTTACTGCTTGTCAACGCCGGCGTGCTGTTCGCGTACTGGCGTGGCCTCGTCCCGGTCTAGAGGTCTGCCTTCAGGTGGTCGGCGGCTTTCAGTGCCAGCGCCGCGATGGTCAGCGTCGGGTTCATCGACCCCGCGGTCGGGAAAACAGAACTGGAGGCGACGGTCAGGTTCGGGTGGTCGTGGGCCCGCAGCCGCGGGTTGACGACGCTCTCGGCGGGGTCTGTTCCCATCCGCGTCGTCCCCATATGATGATAGGCGGGGCCGGTGTCGGCGGGCCCGACCGTCCACTCGATTTCGGCGCCCAGCTCGGAGAGCACCGCCCGCTGGATGTCGTTGGCGCGACGGAGACTTCGCTCGACCCGCGGTCCGACCGACCACCGGATGTCGGGGACAGGGTTGCCGTGGTCGTCGGTCGTCGAGGTGTCGAGCGTCACGCGGTTCCCCTTCCGGGGCGGCTGGCCAACCAGCCCGCCCATGGCGATGCTGTGGCCGTACCCCTCGCGCAGGTCGGCCAGCAGCTCGTCACCCCAGGCCTCGCTCCCGAGTGCCAGCTCGACGGGCGAGGGGCCGGCGTAGTTGAGGAACTCCAGTTTGACCGGCTGGAGCGCCCCGCTATCGGTCCCCGGGACGACGGTTTCCCCGTCGCGCTCGACTGGCTGACCGGGGTCGTCGTAGAACTGGTGGCTCCCGCTCGTGAGAAAGCCGACGTGGTTCTGCCGGGTCCGCCGGCCGAGCGTTCCGCCGGCGCCCGCGAACAGGTGCTCCATGAAGTACCGGCCCACGAGCCCGCTCGAGTTTGCGAGCCCGTCCGGATGCTCGCGGGACCGCGAGAGCAACAGGAGCCGGGGGGTCTCGACGCCGCCGGCCGCGAGCACAACGTGGCGGGCGCGTTGCTCGTACTCGCCCTCTGGCGTCGCGTAGCGGGCGGCCGTCACGCGCTCACCGTCGGTCTCCAGGTGCTGGACTGGCGCACGGTCGACGACGCGGGCACCTGCCTCCTCCGCCTTCCGGACGTGGTGGTCGGCGCTGTACTTCGCGCCCGAGGGACAGACCGGCTGGCAGGTCCCGTAGCCGACGCAGGCGCTCCGACCGTCGTATGCCTCCGAGTTGCGGGCGTTCGGGACGGAGTGGGTCGCGATCCCGAGCCGCTCGCAGGCCGGCGCGAAAAGCGAGTCGCTGTAGCTCGGCTCGAAGGCGGGCATCGGAAAGGGCTCCTCGCGCGGGGGTGCGAAGGGGTCGTCGTCAGCCCCGGCCACGCCCAGTTTTCGCTCCGCGGCTGCGTAGTAGGGGCGCAGGTCGTCGTAGTCGACCGGCCAGGCCGGGCCGGGGCCGTTCTCGCCAGCGAAGTCCGACTCGTGGAGCCGCATCACCATTCCTTGCCAGTGCAGCGTCGACCCGCCCACCCCCTTCACGCGGGCGGCGTTCAGGGGGTAGCCCCGGTCGCCGCCCGCCGAGAACGCGTCGCGCTCGCCGCCCATCCCCCAGACATCCCCGCCATCGAAAGCCGGACGGACCGCCCGCTCCATCCGGGGCTCGCGCTCGGCGGGGTCGAACCGCGGGCCGGCCTCCAGGACGACGACCGCGTGGCCCGCCTCGGCGAGCTCGTGAGCCACCAGCGCGCCCGCCGGTCCCGCACCGACGACGCAGACGTCGGCCCGCCCCTCGGGTGCCCTGCTCATCGTCATCGATTAGGTAGACCTAAACTTGTGCGTTCCGGCTCGGGGCCGACGGTACTTTTTATCACGGTAAAGTGCGACATACCGAGTGGGATGAGCGAGACAGACGACACCGAACTGGAGGCGCGACTGGCCGAACAGGACGAGTTCGAGCCACCCGAGTCGTTCGTCGAGCAGGCCAACGTCACGGACCCCGGGGTCTACGAGGAGTTCGAGGAGGAATGGCCCGACTGCTGGGAGCGGGCCGCCGACCTGCTGGACTGGGACGAGGAGTACGACCAGGTACTCGACGACTCGAACCCACCCTTCTACGAGTGGTTCACCGGCGGTTCGCTGAACGCCTCCCACCAGTGCATCGACCGCCACCTGCCCGAGCGAGCCAACGAGGCGGCCATCGAGTGGGTCGGCGAGCCGACCGACGAATCCGACCGCACGATCACCTACCGGGAACTGTACGAGGAGGTCAACGCGTTCGCCGCCGCGCTCCGCGACCTGGGCGTCGGCGAGGACGACGTCGTCACGATGTACATGCCGATGATCCCCGAACTCGCGCTCGCGTTGCTCGCGTGTGCGCGCATCGGCGCCCCTCACTCGGTCGTCTTCGCGGGCTTCTCGGCGAGCGCGCTCGCCGAGCGGATGAACGACGCCGACTCTGAGTACCTGCTGACGGCGAACGGCTATTACCGCCGCGGGGACCCGCTCGACCACCTCGAAAAGACGAACGAGGGGCTCGCGGAGGTCGACCACGAAGTCGAGACGGTCGTCGTCGACCGGCTGGGCGAGGACGGCTTCGGTCACGACCGCACCGACAGTCAGCACGACTACGACGACCTGCTCGCCGACCACGAGGGCGCGGAGGTCGAACCCGTCGAACGGGACGCCGAGGACATGTTATTCCTGATGTACACCTCGGGGACGACAGGCAAGCCCAAGGGGGTCAAACACACCACCGGCGGCTACCTCTCGTGGGTGACCTGGACCTCCCAGGCGGTGCTGGACATCAAGCCCGAGGACACCTACTTCTGTACTGCCGACATCGGCTGGATCACCGGCCACTCCTACATCGTCTACGGCCCCCTCTCGCTGGGGACGACGACGGTGATGTACGAGGGGACTCCCGACTACCCCGACAACGACCGGCTCTGGGAGATCGTCGAGGACCTGGAGGCGAACCAGTTCTACACCGCCCCCACAGCGATCCGCTCGTTCATGAAGTGGGGCGAGGAGTACCCGAACCGTCACGACCTCTCCTCACTGCGCCTTCTGGGGACTGTCGGCGAACCCATCAACCCGAAGGCCTGGAAGTGGTACTACAGGCACATCGGCAAGGAGGAGTGTCCCGTTGTCGACACCTGGTGGCAGACCGAGACGGGCGGGATGATGGTGACGACCCTGCCCGGCGTGAAGAACATGAAGCCGGGGGCTGCGGGCCCGCCGCTGCCCGGGGTCGACGTCCGGATCGTCGACAGCGAGGGCGAGGAGGTGCCCGCCGGTGGCGCCGGCTACCTCACCGTCCAGAAGCCCTGGCCGGGCATGCTCCGGACCCTCTACAACAACGACGAGCGGTTTATCGAGGAGTACTGGGCGGCATACTCGGACACCGACTCCGACGACCCCGAGGACTGGGTGTACTTCCCCGAAGACGGCGCCAAGATCGACGACGACGGCTACATCACGGTGGTCGGCCGGGTCGACGACGTGGTCAACGTCTCCGGCCACCGGCTGGGGACGATGGAGATCGAGTCGGCGGTCGTCGCTGCCGAGGGCGTCGCCGAAGCGGCGGTCGTCGGCGCCGACCACGACGTCAAGGGCGAGGTGGTTCACGCCTACGTCATCCTCGAGGACGGCTACGAGGCCGGCGAGGAGATGCGCGCACGCATCGAGGAGTCCGTCGAGGATGCCATCGGTCCCATCGCCCGGCCCGGGCGGGTCGTCTTCACCCCCGAACTCCCGAAGACCCGGTCGGGGAAGATCATGCGCCGGCTGCTCGAGGAGATCTCCGACGGCGAGGAGCTGGGTGACACCTCCACCCTCCGGAATCCCGACGTCGTCGAGGACATCCGCCAGGACGTCCAGGGCGACTGACGAGCCGTCGCAGCCGTCGAGCGGCGGGTTCAGCCGGTCGGCCTCACTGCAACTGGCCCCCCTGCTTCCGGCGGTAGAGCACGAAGGAGTAGACGGTCGCGAACAGTGCTGCTGCCGCGACCGGCGCGACGACGACCACCTCGAAGTACTCGGGGAAGACAAGCGCCAGCAGCGACGCCAGCCCGGCGAGTTTGAATAGCACACCGGCCCGCTGGTGGGTCTTGTCCCAGACCTCCTCGTCGGAGAGAGTCCACGGCGTTCGGATACCGACGAACCAGTTCTGTTTGGCGTTCTCGATGACGTAGCCGGCGACGACAAACGTGACCGCGAGCAGCGGGACGATGACCGTGGTCATGTCGAACTGGTAGCCGATGTTGTACGCCAGCACCAGCCCGTGAACGTACGCGAGGATACCGACGGTGAACACCACGAAGAAGTCGTAGTACCGCTGGAACCGCTCGATATTCCCACCCAGGGGGTCGATGGCGGGGACGATTTTGAACAGCACGAGGACGGCGGCGGCCACCCCGGGCAACAGTGCCACGGCCAGTGGGCGGGCGAGATAGCCGTTTGGCTGGCCGGCGGCGCTGAAGTTGACTGCCATCCGCTCGGGGAGCCGCGGATACACCAGTGCCGCGGCGAGGGCCATCAGGAGGACGATCCCACCGCCGGCTATGTCGCGTCGGTCGAGGTTCATGCGCGGCTGTTCAGGCCCCGGATTCTTAAACTGGGTCGCGGAGTTGCGAGTCTGCCAGTCC
>JAZKSZ010000147.1:0-5664 GCA_036625795.1 Haloarculaceae archaeon | reverse complement strand
GGTCTGGGGTTACCGCCTACGCCTTCGGGCTGGCTGTCATCGTCCCCAAATCGGTGTTGACCAAGCGGGAAGCATCCCTCTTCATCCCGGTCAGTCCACAGTTCGTACTCGTGGGTGAGTGTTTGGCCAGGGTCGAGCATCGCGTATGGTTGTCCTCCAGGCCCGCTCTCCTGTGCGAGTTTCCAGCAGCCAGCCCAGGTCTGACCGGTGAACTCGTAGGACGGCGGGACAAGCACCACGCCGGTTCGGCCACGGGTGAAAAACAGATCGGGCGATGCGTCCAAGAGGCGGAGAACGACCCGCTCTGCGCGCTCGTTAGTCCAGTTGACTCGGAGCCGTGCCGTGTGGTCGACAGTAACCGTGGGTTCGAGCAACTCGATGTCGATACTCAGGCCCGGAGCGTTCGTCCCGGCGACAGAAAGGCGGCGCGGGAGCGGGTTTCCAAGGACAGAGGCCAAACAGCCCGCCAGCCCGCTGGAGGTGACAGTAGCGGCCGAAGCGAGGAGGGTCCGGCGGCGCATACCCCTCCCTCAAATATCAACCAAGAAAAATTCCGTGGCCGATATACTCGCGCGCTCTTTCTACCGGTCCCATCCCATGCAGGAGAGCATGTCTGAGACCTTTTCTACGACACCCTCGGAGCAGGCTAGGGCGGACAGCGCCCGGCGCCGCTCAGAGCACGCCGGCGTCGTCGAACGCGTCGGCGACTTGCTCGAGGAGGGCCGCGTGCTCGTCGGGGCTATCCAGGTCCTGGTACATCGTGCTGACGGCGAGGTAGTCGGCGCCCATCTCCTGCCAGGCCCGGGCGCGCTCGACCCACTCCTCCTCCTCGCCGGGGACGGCCCAGATCCGTCCGTGGAGGCCCACGTCGTCGGGGTCGCGGCCGGCTTCCTCGGCGGCCTCGTAGACGTCCGCGAGGTCGTCCTCGGCGTCCTCGTCGTCGGGCTGGAACTGCGGGAGCCAGCCGTCGGCCAGCCGGCCGACCCGCCGCTTGACCGGGTCGGCCATGCCGCCCATCCAGAGCGGGATGGGCTGCTGGACCGGCCGGGGGTTGATGCCCAACTCCTCGATCTGGTGGTACTCGCCCTCGAAGTCGACGACCGACTCGGTCCACAGCGCCCGCAGCACCTCGACCTGCTCCTCGATGCGCCGGCCGCGCTCGCCGAAGTCCTCGCCCAGCGCGACGTACTCGTGGGGGTTCCACCCGACGCCCACGCCCAGCCGGAAGCGGCCGTCGGCGAAGCGGTCGACCTGGGCGGCCTGTTTGGCGACCAGGGCCGTCTGGCGCTGTGGGAGAATGAGGATGCCAGTGACGAACTCCAGCGAGTCGGTCACCCCCGCGAGGTAGCTGAACGTCGTCAGCGGCTCGTGGAAGGTGTCAGCGTTGTCGTAGGGCCCCTCCCAGTCCTCCCAGTCGGGGTTGACCCCGAGAACGTGGTCGTAACTGAGGACGTGCTCGAAGCCCGCCGCCTCGACGCGCTGTGCGTAGTCGCCGACCGTCTCCGGGTCGTCGCCGATCCCGAGTTGGGGAAAGACCGTGCCGATCTCCATGCCCCCACCCGCGCCTCCCAGGACCTTGAAGGTTCCATCCCGCGATAGACCCGATATGGACTTCGAACGCACTACCGACGAAGCGACCTTCCACAGTCCCCTGGCCGATTTCGAGGAGGTTACCGAGACCGTCGAGGTCCGCCGCGACCCGCTGACCGGGCGCACCGCACGCATCGCCGACGCTGCTTTCACGGTCGCCGAGGACCCCGATATCGAGGCCGTCGTGAGCGACGACGAGGGCTGTTTCTTCTGTCCCGACATGGTCGGGGACGCGACCCCGACCTACGCCGACGACCTCGAGGTCGACCGCGGCAGCCGCGGCGAGGCCACCTCCTTCCCCAACCTCAACCCCTACGGCGCCCACTCGAACGTCGTCGCCCTCACCGAGAGCCACTTCCAGCCCATGGAGGCGTTCACCACCGACCAGTTCGCCGACGGCCTCGCGCTCGCCGTCGAGTACATCGACCGCGTCCGCGAAACCGACCCCGACGCCGGCGTGGCCTCGGTGAACATGAACTTCCTCCGCTCGGCCGGCTCGAGCCTCGTCCACCCGCACCTCCAGACGCTCGTCGACGGCCACGGTACCAACGAGGAGCGCCGGCTGCTCGATGCCAGCCGCCAGTACCACGACGAGCACGGCTCGCGCTACTGGGACGACCTCGTCGCCGCCGAGCGCGGCGGCGACCGCTGGGTCGGCGAGACCGCGGGCGTCGACTGGCTGGTCCCCTTCGCTCCCAAGCACCACCGCCAGGTCCTCGGCGTCCTCGAGGGAGCAGGCCTGCCCGACCCCGACGGCGACGCCGTCCGCGGGCTCGCCGAGGGGCTGACGAACGTGCTCGGGGCCTACGCCGACGAGGGGCTGAACGCCTTCAACTTCGCCCTGCACCTGCCCGACGACCCCGCAATGGGGCCGGTGTTTACGGTCATCGCCAGGTCGGTCTTCGACGAGTACTACTGGTCGGACTCGCCGTACTTCACGGTGCTGCACGACGAGGGCGTGGTCGATACCGCCCCGGAAGCCTACGCGGCGGACGTTCGCGACCGGTTCTGAGCGCGGTTCCCGGGCGGCGACCGGGTGCTCCGGACCCGCCGGGCAGGCGGTCAGGCCCGGACCAGCAACACCCCAGCCAGCACCGCCGCACAGCCGGCAAGCCCCGCGAGCAGCAGAAAGAGCACCGCCGGCGTCGACCGGGTGAGCACGAGGCCCGCCAGCGAGGAGCCAAGCGCCCCGACGCCGAAGATGGCGGTGTAGCTGTAGCCAAAGGAGAGCCCGCGCACGTCGGCCCCGGAGTACGCCGAGATGGCCTCCTGGTTGACCGGCGCGACCAGGAACGCACAGAAGCCGAAGGCAGCCGCGACGGCCAAAAGCGGCCACAGGCCGGCGCCCGCGGCGGGGACGAACACCACGGCGATGGCGGCGAGCGCCGCGTAGCTCCCGACGAGCACCCGCTCGACAGGCAGCCGGTCGACGAGCCACCCGCCGGCGTACTGGCCGACGCCACCCAAGAGGAGCAGGCCGGAGTAGACGTACTGGCTGGGCTCGACAGCCCGGCCGTACACCTCGACGGGCTCGAACAGCGGGAGGCCACCCAGCACCTCCGGGAGGAAGGTAGTCGCCCCCCGGTAGTAGAGCCCGTAGAGGACACCCATCACCAGCACGAGGACGAACCCCCCGGTGAAGAGGAGCCGCGAGTCCGTCAGAAAGCCCCCGAAGCTGTCGGGTGTGCCGGAGTCGACGGCGGCCTCGCGGGCGGCGCTGCCGGCGGTCTCGTCGAACTCCAGGCGCCAGCCAGCAAGCGCCGCGACGAGCGCCGGGACGACGAGGACGGCGGCGACGACCCGCCAGTCGACGAACACGAGCAGGACCGCCGCGAACAGCGGCCCCACCGCGACGCCGACGTTGCCGGCCGCGCCGTGGTAGGCGAAGGCGGTCCCGCGGGCCCTGGCCCCGCGGCTGAGCAGCGCCAGCCCGGCGGGGTGGTAGATGCTCGCCGCCGCCCCCCACAAAAGCAGGGCGACTGCCAGCAGCGGCAGCGTGGGCGCGACGCTCACCAGCCCGAAGGCTGCCCCCATCCCGACCAGGCAGGCGAGCACCAGCCGCTTCGAGCCCACCCGGTCCGCGAGCACGCCGCTCGGGAGGGCGCCGACTCCGATCAGTCCGTAGCTCGCGCCGGCGACCAGCCCCAAAAGCGCCGGCGACGCGGTGAACGCGTCGATCCAGATGGCCACGAACACCGGGATCACCAGCTCGTAGGTGTGGAAGGTGGCGTGGCCCAGCATCGCGAAGGCGGTCAGCGCCCGGTCGTTGGCGTCCACGTCGGGACGGGCGCGCAGGCGCCAGTAAAAGCTGTCTATCCCTCCAGCAGCCCCACGCCGTCGAGCGTCCCGGCGACCCCATCCAGGAGTCCGACGTGCTCGTCGACGCCGTCAAGTCCCTGTCCCTGGGTACTCACGGCGAGGTAATCCGCACCGACCTCCTGCCAGGCTTCGGCCCGCCGGACCCACTCGTCGGGCTCGCCGGGCGCGACGCTCATCCGGCCCTGGAGGCCGACCTCCTCGGGGTCGCGGCCCGCCTCCTCGACGTACCCGTAGAGGTCGGCGAGTTCGGCCTCGGCCCCACCTGGGTCCTCAGCGGGGTCGAACTGGGGGATCCAGCCGTCACCCTTCTCGGCGATCCGCCGCTTGACGGGGTCGGCCGTCCCCCCGAGCCACAGTGGGATCGATTCTTCGGGCCGGGGGTTGATCCCCACGCCCGGCAGGTCGTGAAAGCGACCCTCGAACTCGACGACGTCCTCGGTCCAGAGCCGCTTTAGTACGTCCAGTTGCTCGGTCATCCGGGGGCCACGCTTGTCGAAGTCCTCGCCCAGTGCGACGTACTCCAGGGGGTTCCAGCCGACTGCCACGCCCAGGCGGAACCCTCCACCGCAAAAGCGGTCGACCTGCGCGGCCTGCTTGGCCACCAGCGCAGTCTGGCGTTGTGGGAGGATGAGAATTGCCGTCCCGAAGGCCAGGTCGTCGGTGACCGCCGCGAGGTGCGAGAGGGTGGTCAGTGGCTCGTGGAACAGGTCGTCGTTGTCGTAGGGCCCCTCCCAGTCGCGGTCGGGGTCGACGCCGAGCACGTGGTCGGAGGCCAGGACGTGGTCGTAGCCGGCCGTCTCGACGCCCTGTGCGTACTCGCGGAGGGGTCCGGGGTCCGGGCCGAGTTCGAGCGTCGGAAGCACCGTGCCGAGTTCCATACGCCGAGGGCTCGCCGGACGGACTTGAAGCTACGTGGCCGGACACCGAAAAAATGGAGTCAGGTACGGTCAGACGTGCCCCCGCCTGCGAGGAGGCCCTACTCGGTCTTGTCGAGTTCGTCGTCGAACCGGACGACGTTCTCCAGGTCCTCGTCGTAGACGTCCTCGAAGGCGTTGCGGGCGATGGTGCGGCGGTGGACCTCGTCGGCGCCGTCGACGATCCGGAACGGCCGGACGCTCTCGTAGAAGTGCGCGACGGGCAGGTCCTTGCTGATGCCGTGGCCGCCGAGACACTGGACCGCCAGGTCCATGATCTCGTTGGTGACGTTGGCGGTGAAGGTCTTCGACATCGCGACCTCGATGCGGGCGTCGCTGTTGTCGAGTTCGCGCGCGGCGTGGCGAACCATCGACCGGGCGGCGTGCAGGTCCGTCTCGGCGTCGGCGATCCGGTGGCGCAGCGCCTGCTTGTCCGACAGCGACTCGCCGAAGCCCTCCCGGTCCTGGATGTAGGACTTCGCGATCTCGAGGGCGCGCTCGGCCATCCCGGAGTAACGCATGCAGTGGGTCAGCCGGCCGCCGCCGAGCCGGAGCTGTGCCAGCCGGAAGCCGCCGCCTTCCTCGCCGAGCAGCATATCCTCGGGGAGGCGGACGTTGTGGTACTTGACCTCGGCGTGGCCCCGCTCGATGTCGACGATGCCGTGGCCGCCGAGGTGGGGAATGTTGCGGACGATCTCCACGCCGTCGAGGTCGGTCGGGACCAGGAACAGCGAGGTTCCCTCGTAGGGGTGGGCGTCCATGTCCGTTCGGGCCATCACCAGCAGGACGTCGGCGTTGTAGCCGTCGGAGGTCCACCACTTGTGGCCGTTCAGGACCCACT
>JAZKSZ010000146.1:0-5711 GCA_036625795.1 Haloarculaceae archaeon | reverse complement strand
TGCGGCCGGCAGAGGCAAAAACGGGCCGGTTCGCCGCCGCGTCCACCAGTCTTTAATTCTCCCCGCACCCCTACCCGCGTACATGCCAGAGCCGACCGCGCCGGCACCGACCGTGCTCGTCGCCGACCCCGACGGGCCGCGCAGGGAGGCGACCGCCGGCGCCGTCCGGGAGACGCTGCCCGACGCGACCGTCCGGGAGGCCGACTCGCTGGTCGCCGCCCGGGAGGTACTCGCCGGACTGGCCGAGGGCGAGGAGGTGACACGCCTGGACGCCGTCGTCACCGAGTACGACCTCGGCGACGGGACCGGCCTGGAGCTGGCGGAGCACCTCCTGACGGCGGCTCCCGACGCCGGCTGCATCCTCTACGCGGCGAGGACCGACATCGACACCGAGCCGTCGGAGGCCGTCGTCGAGTACGTCCCGCGGACCGGGACAGACGCCGACGCCGACCAGCTCGCCGCGGCCCTCGAGGCGGCGGTCCTCGACAACAGCCACACCGCCTACCCGCTGCCGGAGGACGAGGCGGGGCGCCTGGCAGCGCTCGCGGCCTACGTCGACGGCGAGGGCCCCGACCGCGCCAGCGCGGCGCTGGACCGGGTGGTGGACCTCGCTGCCGACCACTTCGGGGTCGAGGTGGCTTCGGTCAACCTCATCAGGGAGGACGAGCAGGACTTCCTCACGGTCCACGGCCGCGAGTGGGTCCCGACCCCGCGGGACGCCTCCATCTGCACGTACACCATCCTCGAGGACCGGACGATGGCCGTCGAGGACACGGCCGAGGACCCCCGCTTCGCTGACAACGACGACCTCCGGGAGATGGGCATCCACGCCTACCTCGGGGCGAACCTCCGGACGCCGGGGGGACACAATATCGGGTCGCTGTGTGTCTACGACGACAAGCCCCGTTCGTTCTCGGCAGCCGACCGCGAGTACCTGGCGACGTTCGCGGACCTGACGATGGACATCCTGGGACTCGCCGCCGGCGATACCGGGGAGAAACCCGGGGAGGGAGACGCGTGAGCGATGACGCCTACACCTTCGACGACCTGCCCGTCGGTCCCGTTCCAGCGGGGTCGTCGCTGCTGGTGGCCGCCTCCGACCGGGCGGGCTCGCGGCTCGCACGGAAGCTGGTGCTCGCGGGCGACGACCGCGGGGAGGGGATGGTCTTCGTCTCGACCGGCACCGCCGGCCGCCGGGTCGTCGAGGAGTGCCTGTCGGCGGTCCCCGACCTCGACACCGGGCGCCTGGGTGTGGTCGACGCCAGCGGCGGCGAGGACACCGAGACCGACACGGACGCACGCGTGAAGTCGGTCTCCAGCACCGGCGACCTGACCGGGATCAGTATCGAGTTCTCCGTGGTCTACTCCGCGCTGTACAAGGCCGGCGTCGAGCGGATCCGGACCTGCTTCGACTCGGTGTCGATGCTGCTGATGTACAGCGACTTCCGCACCATCACCCGGTTCGTCCACACGATGGCCGGCCGGGTCTCCAAGACCCGCGGGCTCGGCGTCTTCGTGCTCGACCCCGAGATGCACGAGCCACAGGTCGTCAAGACGCTGGCGCGGCTGTGTGACGGCCGGCTCGACCTCCGGCGGACCGACGCCGGGGGCTACGAACTCGACGTGCAGGGACTCGGCGACCAGCCCCGCGGCTGGCAGCCGGTCGACCTCTGAGTGCAGGCGTCACGTTGACTGCTCCGGCCTTCAGCCAACCCGTCGGCTGGCGAAGGCGGCGACACCGGTCACGACCGGGTCCGCCTTGGCCCCGCCGTCCGCTCGAGTGTGGTCCCGAACCGGGATGCTTGCTCGTACTGCCCGCGCCACGACGACCTCACAGCACGGCGAGCACGCCGCCAGCGACGCCGACGGTCACCAGCAGGCGCCCGACGCTCCCGACGAAGGTTGCGGCGGCGAACTTCGCGTAGTCCTCCTCGAGGACCGAGAAGGCGTAGATCGAGAGGGTGTCGGGAAAGCCCGGCACCGACAGCGCCAGCGCCAGCCCGATGTAGCCGAACCGGCGGGCGAGCTGGACCGTTTTGTTCTCGGACCACTCGACCACGTCGAACCGGGACCGCCGGAGAAACCTGACCACCGGCCCCGACTGCTTGGCCTCCTGGCCGATGTGGAAGGCGAGCACGCTCCCCGCGGCCTTTCCGAGCCCACTGACGAGCATGATGAGCGACAGCGTCGCCCAGTACGGTAACCCGAGGTTCAGCGGCGTCAGCAGGACCACCTCGCTCGGGAGCGGGAGGATGAAGGCGATCAGAAAGGAGTAGACCGCGATGACGACCAGCCCCAGCGGCCCCGTGGCCGTACAGACCGCCTCGACGAGGCCGGACGACGGACTCTCACACAACGCCGCCAGCACGACCGGGCCGTCGAGCACGCGAACCGTTACTCCGTCATTTGTACTAAGTGTTGGTGGTATCAGTCGCCAGCTGTACGGGCGTTTCCCCGCCCTCGCAACGACGGACCGGTGTCACCGCGACGAACGACCGTCCCGGGGCGGGCCGGTCATCCTGTACCCGCGTCGGTGTTGCCCGCCTCGGTCATTTTAGTGTTGCCCGCCTCGGTCAGTCCGGTGTTGCCCGCATCGCCGCCCGTATCGTTCCCTGCTGACTCGGGGATGTCGGGCATGAGCTGTACCGTCACCTCTTCCGAGTCGGAGAGGAAGCCGACGGTCGTCCCGCCCGACACCACGCCCATGACGACGAACACGGCGAGCGCGAGTGCCAGCAGTTTCCGCTCAGTCATCGTCGGTCACCTCCGCTGTCTCGGCGGCGTCGGCCCGCTGCCCGTCGGCGTCTGTCTCCCCCTCCGCGCCGTCCCGGTCGAGCGCGGAGTGCGGTGGGTCGACCTCGCTTGCCTCCAGCGAGAGGAGTTCGTCGATGTCGACCTCCGGCCCTCGGGTGGCGCCCGTGTCCGTCTCCGCAGTTGTCGTCGTGGCCTCCGACGCTGTCTCCGCGAGCCCATCCGTCTCGCTGGCCGCAAACGACGACTCGCCGTCGCCAACCTCCCGGACCGACCCGTCGTCATCGTCCACCGTCCGCTCCTGCTGCTTGTCCTCCTCGACCCCCTCGGCGGTTTCGGCCTCCTGCTCGGCCTCGGCCTCGCCACCCACGAGGTAGAGCCCGCCGAGCAACAGCAGTCCCGCGCCGGTACTCGCCGCGACGGCGAAAGCCCACACCTCGAAGAACGTGGCGTAAGCCACCCAGGCGCTGTAGGCGAAGAAGACGACCAGCACCACCAGCCCCAGCTGGAGTTCGGCCGCGCTGAAGACCAGCCCGTCCTCGTCCTCGTCCTCGCTGTCCTCGGTCCTGCTGTCCTCGGTCCCGCTGTCCTCGTTCTCGTCAGCCTCGCTGCCGTCCCCATCGTCGCCTGCTCTTGGCGCTTCGGTCTCCTCGCCCTCGACAGCGGCCGCGCCACTGACGCCGTCCGTCGCGGGGACGTCTGCCGCTTCCGGCCGCTCCTCGACCGTCCTGGCGAGCTCCTCGATCGTGGCGGCCTCGCCGTCGGTATCGGGACCGAGGACCGTCTGGCGGTCCTCGATCCTGTCTTCGTCCCCGTCCCCGTTCGTCGCATCCGCTGTGACGGCTCCCGTGTCGTCAGCTTCGTCGTCACCGCCCTCCTCGTCCTCGGCGGCTGCGCTCGCGCTCGAGCCTCCGCTGGCGGTGGCGACGACGTCCCAGATCTCGGAGGCGACAAGCGAGCCAAGCGGGATGAGCAGCAGCGTCACGACCCCAAGCGGCGTGCTCGCGAACTCGATGACGTGACCGATCAGTGGGATGACGAACAGGTACCCGCCGACGGACATCACCTTCCCCTCGAGATCCGCCGGCGTGACCAGCGACCGGTCGGGGTTGGGGTTGTTGTCCCCCTGCGTTCTGAACGCGGTCTCGCCGTTCTGCTCGACCACCTCGATGACGCGGTGGGTCGTCGGCCGATCGTCGCCGCCCTCGGCGAACGTGATGACGTCGCCCGCCTGGATCTCCGCAGCGGGGGTGTCGTCGACGACGACCACGTCACCCGGACTCATCGCCGGCTCCATGCTCCCCGAGAGCACCACGTAGCTGTGTTCGGCGCCGACGACCTGCGGGACCGCGTAGACGACGAAGGGAACCACGACCGCGAGTATCAGCACTAGCCCCACGACGTTGGCCAGGCGCCGCCACGGCACCCGGCGCACGAGCGAGACGTCTTCTCCGGTGTCGTCGGTCATGATTCTTCCTCCAGACTACCGCCCTCTTCATTCAGTTTGGTCGACCCACCGCTGAAGTCCCCCGAATCCTCAGGGAGAGCCCCCGAAGACACGAGAGCGGCCTTCGCAAACTCACACGGGTTGGAATTGGCATCCCCTGTATGGTACCCATCGACGTCAGACACTGGACCGCGGAAGTCTGCGTCCTTGTCACCGACCTTCGCGGTCCCGGAGATCTTGGTCCCGGAACTGTAATCGTACACTGTGTATGGATAGGTCTGGCCGTTTCCAGTCCTGATGGCGACATAATCCACGTCCTCCTCCGTTTCCCAGTCCACGGCCGTCAGGGAGTCGGTCAACTCCGTGTTGTCAGTTGGGACGGGGTCATCGGCGTCCTCCGCACAGAACGCGATCCAGCTGACCGACCCGGCGTCCGACTCGGGACATTCCTCACACTCACCCGGATCGTCAAACGGATTCTCCGTTCCGGTATTGTAGCGACACTGTTCGCCGTAGAATTCGAGGTCGAACTCGAGCGGCCCGTCGGGGCCGTCGTATCCGCTCCCGGGGTTGTCGGTTATCTCGATCTCCAGCGTCCGGGTTTCGCCGAGCTCGAGACAGGCCGCGTCGCCACCACAGAGGAGCGTCCCGTTCCGGAGCGCGTTGAGCACGTCCCGTGCCAGCCCGCTCGCGACGACGGTGTCAGCATCCCCGCCCCCATCACAATCTATCCGGACCTCGATCTCCGTCGCGCACCCGAGTTCCAGCGGATCCGGGCAGCCCGTCCGGAACCAGATGTAGGACGGATTGTTATTCACGTCTCCCGGGAGCGTGAGGTCGTATATCACGCCCGTCCCATCTCCGAGGACGTCGACCTCGAGCTCGAGGTCGACGACCCCTGCGACCGATGTCGAGGCCCTGATCCCGTCGTCCGTGAAGGTTTCTTCGTCGCTGAAGAGCGCGCCGGTTCCAGTGCCCACTATCGCGCCCGCGCCCCCCGCCGTCGCGAGCGCACCGAGCACTTTCCGCCGGCTAAGCTGATTATCGCCCATTTTTCCCCCCAACGGAACCCCCCACCCCTGACCGCTGTCTCTGGGATCCGTGTTTCAGAATGACAATTTCGGGGTAGTTAATTCTACTGGCCACCTGTTGCCTTTCTGGTACGACCACAGCGTCCCGTGCCGCCGCGCTCGCTGGCCCGGCGCGTGGGGACGCTGCGGCCTTCATCAGCTCCCACCCGTGTTGACGGTGTCGAGGCCGAACGCGAAGTCGACGGAGTCTGTCTGCGTGACTCCGACGTTCTGGTCGTCCGTGAACTCCCAGCGGAAGGACACTGTCACGTCGTCCCCGGGACTCAGTTCACCGAGTGAGATGCCGTCCACCGCATCGGCCACCTCCGCGAGCGTCCCCTCGGCATCGCCCGTGATCAGGGACTCGGCCATATCCTGTGTGGCGTTGTCGCCTCCGAGTTCCTCGAAGTTCGCGAGTCCCTCGTCGTACCAGAGTTTGGTGT
>JAZKSZ010000145.1:0-5770 GCA_036625795.1 Haloarculaceae archaeon | reverse complement strand
GCTCGCGGCAAAAACGTGGGCGAAAAAGGCCGGACGCTCGGGCGCATCGCTCCCTCGCGTCCGGTGAACCGGCGGCCACCAGGCCGCCGGATGCTCGCGGTCGGCCTGCCTTTCCCCGACTCGCGCGGTCGCGGCTGTCGCCGCGACACGCGCTCGCGGCCGACCGCATCTGCCGGGTCTCGGCCAAACTACCAAGAGACCGGCCACACGAACGACTGGCATGCTCTACGCGGGAAGCGACGACGGCGTCTACCGCGTCATCGGCACCCAGGAGCCTGGCGAGACGACTGCCGAACGGGTGCTCGAGGCCGAGGACGTCTACCGCGTCGAGCGGTACGGCCCCGTCGATGGACTGTTCGCCACCTCGGAGGCCGGGCTGTACCACTCCCCGGACGGCGCGGACTGGACCCGACTGCAGGTCCCGGAGGAACAGGTTTACGCGGTCACCGTCGACCCCGCGGGCGAGCGGGTCTACGCCGGCACCCGGCCGGCCCGGGTGTTCGTCGCCGACTGGGACGGGCCACCGGGGGCCGAGGGCTGGACAGAACTCGATGGGTTCCGGGCACTGCGCGAGCCCGCCGACTGGGGGATCCCCCGCCACGACGGCCTCGCGCAGGTCCGCAGCCTCCGGACCCACCCCGACGTCCCCGACCGGCTCGTCGCCGGCGTCGAGGTCGGCGGCGTCCACGTCAGCGACGACCGCGGCGCGAGCTGGGCCGACAGGAGCATCGAGGGGTTCGACGCCCCGCACACCGACGACATCCACCACCTCGCGCTCCCGGAGCCGGGGAGGCTGGTCGCCTCGACCGGAAGCGGGCTCTACCACAGCGAGGACGCCGGTCGGACGTGGGCCCGGCTGGACACCGGCCACCGCCAGCGGTACTTCCGGGAGGCGAGCGTCCACGACGGGACCGTCTACGCCGGGGCCGCACCCGCCTCCTCGTCCTCCTGGGAGGAGGACCGCGACCACGCGCTGTTGGTCTCCACCGGGGACGGGAAACTCGAGCAGGTCGACACCCCGACCCCCGAGGAGGTCCCGCTCGGGTGGTGTGTGGCGGAGGGCGAGCCGATGACCGTGACCCACCAGGGAACCCTGCTCCGCCGCGACAACGGGGAGTGGGAGCGGGTCGGGTCGGTGCCGACGCCGGGGGCCGTCCGCGGGCGGTACATGCCGCTGTGCTGGGTCGAGTCCTGAGGGGTGTCTGCCCGCCGTCGGACCGTCGACGCTCGGGGTGGCTCGCTCGTTCGCCGACGCTGGTCTCTCACGTGCGAACGGGTGGCCCTCACTCGGAGCGTCCGGTCTTTTTGACCCACGTCTTCGAGGAGTGGTTCCGCAGCGAGCCGGAGACTCGCGAGGGACCCCGACGTAGAAAAAGGTGGGTTTTTGCCCGGCGGCGGAGTACGCGGCCGTATGCAGACGCTCACCCTCGGGCCGGCAGGGACCTACTCCCACCGCGCGGCCGGGGCCGTCGCCGACGACGACGAGATCGACTTCACGGAGTCGGTGACGGCTATCGTCGAGGCGGTCGCCGACGGCGACTACGAGCGCGGGGTCGTTCCCGTCGAGAACAGCATCGAGGGGTCGGTGACGGAGTCGCTGGACGCCTTCACCGAGTACGAGGTGGCGGTCGTCCGGGAGATCATCACGCCCATTCGCCACGCCCTGCTCGCGCAGGGTGAGGACTTCGAGACTGTCGCCAGCCACGCCCAGGCGCTCGCGCAGTGTCGTTCCTACTTGGAGGAGAACCACCCCGACGCCGACCTCGAAGCTGTCGCCTCGACGGCCCGCGGGGTCGAGCGCGCCCGCGGGGATCCGAGCGTGGCCGCCATCGGCCACCCCGCCAACGCCGACGACGACCCCGCGCTGGCGACCCTCGCCGAGGACATCCAGGACCGCACCTCCAACGCCACCCGCTTTCTGGTGGTCGCGCCCGAACGCGAGCGCAGCGAGGCCGGCTCCAAGACCTCGCTCATCGTGTATCCCAGCGAGGACCGCCCCGGCCTCCTGCTCGAGATGCTCGAACCCTTCGCGGAACGCGACATCAACCTCACCCGCGTCGAGTCCCGCCCCAGCGGCGAGCGGCTGGGCGACTACGTCTTCCACATCGACGTCGCCGCCGGTCTCTACGAGCAGCGCACCCAGGACGCCATCGCCGCGATCGAGGAGATCGCCGCCGAGGGCTGGGTCCGCCGGCTGGGCTCGTACGACTCGGAGACGGTCCTCTACTGACTGCCACCGCGACGCAGCCATGCACTACGTCTACGTCCTGCGGTGTGCCGACGACACGCTGTACACCGGCTACACCACCGACGTCGACCGACGCGTGGCCGAACACGACGCCGGGGAAGGCGCGAAGTACACCCGCGGGCGAACGCCCGTCGAACTCCTCTACACCGAGTCCTTCGAAACCCGGTCGGCGGCCCTCTCCCGGGAGCACGAAATCAAGGCCCTCTCCCGCGCCGAGAAGGAGCGGCTGGTCGGGGACGGCTGAACCGTACTCGCCACGCAGGCAGACGAGTCCCTGGCGCACGTGACGCTTGCAGTCCCGAAACTGACACGTAAAATATAGTTTCGGGTCCGGAACCGAACGCCACCGTTCCCTGCCAAAAGGTTTGAGAAGGCGGAGCGGTAACGGGAGACCGAGATCAGCGTAGACACATTGCTCGCTACTATGACTGTCACTTTGGCGATATTCGACTCCTCGCTTGGCTACGAACTCCTGTTCGGTCTCGCAGCGCTGGCCGCCGTCGGGGCGGCGACCCGAGCCTGGCAGGTTGAGGACCCGGAGTTGCGCCGGAGTCTGCTGGCGCTGTTGCTCGCAAGCGGCGGCTGGTCGGCCTCCCACGTCGGGATGTTCCTCCTCCCGGCTCCGTACAACGAGTTCAGTTACCTCTTCGGGCTCATTCTCGGCTTCGGCACCGTCTGGGCGTGGCTGTACTTCGCCTCGGCGTACACCGGGCGGACCTACCACCGCGAACCGACCTTCCGGTTGCTCGCCGGCGCCATCTACCTCGGAGTGGTGGCGGTGAAGGTGACGAACCCGCTGCATCACCTCTACTTCGAGACCGCCTTCGTGACCGACCCCTTCCCCCACCTCACGATCCAGCAGGGCGTGTTTCACTGGGCGGTCACCGGCTTCTCGTACGCGCTGGCCGCGGCGGGCATTTTCATGCTCCTGGACCTGTTTGTCTCTTCGGACTACGACACCTGGCCGCTGGCGGTGTTGGCGGGGCTGACGGGCCTGCCGGTCACGCTGGACATCGTCGGCTACGCGACCCCGCTTTTAGTGGACATCATCTACGCCCCCATCGGCGTCGGCGCCTTCGCCATCGGCGTCCTGTTCCTGTTCCGGGACCGCTTTCTCGCGGTCAAGGCCACCGGCGACGTCAGCGACCCGCTCGTCTTTCTCGACGACGACGGCCGGATACGGGACTACAACGACCCCGCGGGCGACCTCTTTCCCGCGCTGTCGGTCGGACTCGCACTCGACGAAGTCGTCCCCGGCGCGACCAACGCCGCCGAGAACGACCAGCTTCTCGAACTCGACGTCGAGGGCGAGCGGCGGTACTTCGTGGTCTCGAACAGCGTCTTCGAGGTCGGGCAGAACCGCGTCGGCGAGGTCGTCCTCTTCTCTGACGTGACCGAGTCCGAACAGCGTCGCCGCGAACTCGCCCGCCACAACCGCCAGCTCGAGGACTTCGCCGGTGCGATGACCCACGAACTCCGAAACTCCCTGCAGGTCATCGACTGGAACGTCCAGGCCGCCGCCGAGACCGTCAACGTCGACTTCGACCGGCGGGACCCCCTCGAGACAGCGACCGGGGCCGCCGGCCGGATGGCCGACCTCGTCGACGACTTCACCGTGCTCGCGAGACACGGCCAGACCGTCGAGGAGCTGACCGGGGTCGACCTCCGTGAAGTCGTCGCGGATGCCCGCCGCGACGCCGACACGGAGGTCTCGGTGACGGTCGCCGACGACGCCACCGTCGAGGCCGAGTCCCGCCGGCTCCGGGCCCTGTTCGCCAGTGCCTTCGAGTTCGCCGACCGCAACGGCGCGACCGAAGTCACGGTCGAGGTGACCCGCGACGGGTTCGCCATCGCCGACGACGGCGACCCGCCGCTCGACCCCGTCGACAAGTATTTCGCGTACGACGAGGCCGTCCCGGACGCCAAGGCGGGAATGAAACTCCCGAACGTCCGCTCGCTGGCGAGCGTCCACGGCTGGGAGGTAGCTATCGACGCCGGCTACCGGGACGGCGTCCGCGTGGTCGTCTCCGGCGTCCGGCTGCTGTAACGTCGGCCTCCGGCTGCGGCTCCGCGGAGGGTCCCACGGCCAGCCCCGCGCTGGCTTTTTGCCCGGCACCCGCCAACGGCGGGTATGGTACTCGACCCGGGCGACCCCGCCCCCGACGTCAGCGCCCCCACCCAGGACGGCGCGGTCGTCACGCCCGACTTCTCGTCACCGACCGTCGTCGCCTTCTACCCCGAGGACGGCTCTCCGGGGTGCACGACCGAACTCGAGCAGTTCGCCCGCGAGCGGGAGGTCTACGAGGAGGCCAGCGTGGCCGTCTACGGGGTCTCCGTCGACGGCGTCGACTCCCACCGCGAGTTTGCCGCCGAGACCGGCGTCGACTTCGACCTGCTTGCCGACCCCGACGGCGACCTCGCGGACGCGTTCGGCGTCGAGCGGACGGCGCCGGGCGACCGGACACCGCGGACGACCGTCGTCCTCGCCGACAGCCGGGTCCACCGCGTCTACACGGGTGTGACCCCGGACGGACACGCCCGGGATCTGCTGATGGACATGCTGGAGGACGGGCTGGTCGAACTGGAGTGAGGAGGCGGCCGCCGCGGTCGTGACCGGCGGCCAGTCGCCGCGGCAGGCGGGTCAGGACTGGATGTCGATGGCCGGCCGGCCGGGCTCGGCGTCGCTCGCGAGGTCCGTGTCGTCCTCGGCGCCGTAGACCTGCACGTCGGCGCCGAACTCCCGTTCGATGAGCCAGGCTGCCCGGTCGAGGGCCGCCCGCTCCCGGTCGGGGTCGAGGTACTCGTCGATCTTGCCGCTCCCGGCCAGCGTCTTCGCGAAGTCGGCGGCGGCCTCGCCGCGCTCTCGGAGCTCCTCGTCGGCCATCACCGCCCCGACCACGTCGCCGTCGGCCTCGCGGGCGAGGTCGGCAGCGCGGTGTTTCCAGGCGGGCGCGACGGCGATGTCGACCCGTTCGGGGTCGGCGATGTCGGCCACGTCGACGATGTCACGGACGTCCTCGCGGGTGTTCTCGACCAGCCGGCGCTCGAGGTCGTAGTCCGCCGGCGGCGACCCCGTCGGCCACGCCGCCTCCGCGACCAGCCCCTCGCCGCCGAGCAGCTCCCACAGCTCCTCGGCGACGTGGGGGGCGACGGGCGCGAGCAGCTTCGCCGTCGTCTCCAGCGCCTCGGCTACGGTGTCCTCGTCGGGCGTCGTCGCGTCGCGGTACTGGCGCACGAGCGCGACCAGCTCCCGGACCGCCTGCAGCGCGTGGTTGAACCGGAACCGCTCGAACTCCTCGGTCGCCGTGGCGGCGGTGGCGGCGGTCTCGCGGGCGACGTACTCCGCGATGGGGTCTCCCTGCTCGCCGTCGCCCCCACTGTCGGCCGTCTCCACCTCGCCCTCGGCGAAGGCGCGAGTCAGGCGGTAGACGTTCTGGAGGAACTGGTGGGCCGAGCGGGCCCCCTCATCGGTCCAGTCGAAGTCCTTCTCGGGCTGGGCGGCGTTCATCATGAACAGCCTGG
>JAZKSZ010000144.1:0-5885 GCA_036625795.1 Haloarculaceae archaeon | reverse complement strand
TGTCCACGTCGTCGATGTCGGCCTTGCGGACGATCCGGACGACGATCTCCCGCAACAGTTTGGGCTCGAGCTTGGGGACGCCGTCGCTGACCGGGTGGACGAAGTAGTGGTACCCCTCTTTCTCGACGATCGGCGTCTCCCGCAGCGAGTCCGCGAGCCGGTCCATACCCGCGGTACTGCCAGGCCGGGCAAAAACCTGTCTCACCGGGGTCGCCGTCGACCGGCCGCGACGGCCGCGCCGGACGGGCGGAGGTGGTCCGGATGCCGGCTCACTCCGCCACCTCGACGACCACCGGCTCGCTGTACAGCGTCAGTTCGCCGGCGGCTCCGCGCAACACCAGCCGGAGCTCGCCGGTGTACTGCTCCTGGTCGACCGCCGCGGGGTCGAAACTCAGCCGGTCCATCGAGAGCTCCTTCCGGCCCTGCTCGCCGGGCTGGAGGAAGAAGACCGACGAGCGGCTCTGCAGCTCCGGCACGCTCAGCGAGTAGGTGAGGACGGGCTTGCCGGTCACCGCCGAGACGTCGACGACGGCGTCGGGCACCTCCAGGTAGTAGACGTCGGTGTCGTACGCCCCGGGCTCGAGCGTGACCCGCTCGGGCATCGAGACGACCGAGACTGTCGCGTTCCCGGTACCGGGCGCCGGCCCGGAGACGCCGCCCTCGGGGACGGTGACGGCGCCGACGAGCGGCCCGCTGGCGACCGTCACCGCCACGATGACCGCGACCGTCGCGTAAACCGCAACCCGCGAGCGCTCCATCGGTCGCCCCGAGGCGACCCACCGATAAAAGGGTGGCTCCCACGACCCGGCGTCTGCACCGCGCGCGCCACGGCACCGCCCTCCATCCCCGGACCCCCCGACTCAGTCCGGCACGTCCACGGCGGTCAGCGTCGCGGTCCGGGCGCCCCCGGGAGCGGTCCAGACGACCCGCACCGTGTCGCCGGGCGCGACCGCGAGCGCGAAGCTATCGCCGGCGCCCACCTGGCTCCCGGCGGCGTAGGAGCTGGAGCCTGCAAGCTGGTCCGAACCCCCTGGATAGCTGACGCTGACCCGCTCGACCTCGATCCCGTCCCCGCTGGTGAACGCGACGTCCAGCTTCCCGGTCTCGTTGGCCCCGTCGCCGTCGAAGTCGTCCCCGTACGAGTGGCCCCAGCTGTCGGTCGACCCGGCGGGGCTCTCGGTGTACTTCGTCGAGAAGCTCGTCTGCGGCGCGGTCGTGTTGATCCGGTCGCCGAAGCCGAAGACGAAGGCGGCGGCCGTGGCCGCGAGCACGACCGTCACGGCCACCATCAACACGACGCCGATGACCGGGCTGACCGACCGCTCCTCGTGCAGCGCGTCGAGGTTCACGGCACTCCCCCCGTCTCGTCTGGCTCGTCAACGCCGCCGGTCCCGCTCGCATCGCGCTCCCGCCGCCCGGGGCCCGTGTGGTGGACGGTTCGGGACACGGTCCCTATGCCGGCGAGCCGTCGTATAAACGCTCCGGCCCGCTTCATCCCAGCACGCCGGCCAGCCGGTCGGCCACCCGGGCGCCCAGGTCGGCCTTCGACCCCTCGACGGTCTCGACCCCGTCGGCGTCGACCAACAGCGCCCGCGTCCGCTCCTCGCCCATCACGCTCGCGTCGTTGCCGACGACGAAGGACAACCCTACTCGCTCCATCGTCTCGCGGGCCTTCTCGACGATGGCCTCGTCGTCGCCGCCGGTCTCGGCCTTGAACCCGACGACCGGCAGGTCGGGGTGGGCCTCGCGGACGGTGTCGATCAGCTTCGGCGTCGGCTCCAGTTCCAGGCTCAGCTCCTGGCCCGACCGCAGTTTCTCGCCGGCGGTGTCGACGGTGTAGTCGGAGATGGCTGCTGCCGACACCAGCGCGTCCGCGTCGGGGGCGTGCGCTTCGACGGCCGCGAGCATCTCGGCGGCGCTCTCGACCTGTTCGGTCTCCGCCCAGGGTATCCCGGGCCCGTCGTGGACGAGCACCACCTCCGCGCCGCGGGCGTAGCAGGCCCGGGCGACCGCCCGGCCGGTCTTCCCGGAGGCGCGGTTCGAGAGCGTCCGGATGGGGTCGACCGACTCGGTGGTCGCGCCGCTGGTGACGACGACCGTCCCGCCGGCCAGCGCCTCCTCGGTGGTCGCCCGCGCGACCTCCGTGACGATGGCCTCCTCCGCGGCGATCTTCGCCTTGCCCTCCTCGATGCGGGGGTCGGCGAAGCCGACGTCCCACTCCGCCAGCCGGTCCAGCGCGTCCAGCACGCCGGGGTGGTCGTACATCGGCTCGTGCATCGCCGGCACCACCACGACGGGGACGCCGGCGCCGAACGCCGTCGTCGCGCAGGTGGTGACCGGGGTGTCGTCGACGGCGGCGGCCATCTTCCCCACCGTGTTGGCGGTCGCCGGCGCCACCAGCAGGACGTCGGCCCACCCCTCCCGCCCGCAGAGCTCGACGTGCTCGACGGCGCCCGTGATCTCGGTGACGACGTCGTTGCCGGTGGCGTACTCCAGCGCCCAGGGGTGGATGATCCCCTCGGCAGCGGGGGTCATCACCCCCCGGACGGCCGCCCCCTGCCGGCGGAGCTCGTGGGCGAGTTCGACGGTCTTGACCGCCGCGATCGAGCCCGCGACCCCGAGCGCGACGTTGATTCCTTCCAGCACACGCCCCCGTTGGCCCGCCCGGTATGTAAACTGTTCCGGGGCCCGCCGGGGGCCTGTCGGCACTCAATCCCCGCAGATGCACGGGGCGTGAGGCTTACGTGCTGGCGACCGAACTACACGTGTGGACAGCATCGAGGTCAGTACCATCGTCTACCTGCCATCGGAGGAGGTCTACGAGTTCCTGCTGGACTTCCCGCAGTACGCCGAGTACTCCAAACACCTCCGGGAGGTCCACCGGCGCGGCGACGGCGGGACCGGCACGAACTACGACATCACCTTCGCGTGGTGGCGTCTCTCCTACACGGCGGTCTCGAAGGTGACCGACCTCGAGCCGCCCCGACGGATCGACTGGCGGCTCGTGAAGGACCTCGACGCCCGCGGATACTGGCAGGTCGAGCCCGAACCCGAGGCCGCGCCCGAGGGGGTCGAGGAGGCCTCCCGCGTCCGGCTGTACATCGAGTTCGCCCCCGAGTCCGCCGACGAGCGGCTGATCGACCTGCCGCGTTTCGTCTCGCTGGACTGGCTCATCGACCGCGTGAAACCGAAGGTGAAACGCGAGGCCGAGCGGATCGTCCACCGGATCGTCACCGACCTCGAGGGCGAGTCCCGCGAGGTTACCCTCACCATCCACGCGGCGCCCGATTCCGTGTGACGCGGGGCCGCCTTTTCCCCCGCCGACCGGACTACCCCTCGATGTCGCCGTACGGCACGGCCTCTGTTGGACCCGGAGCTGCCCGCGACGGCACGCTACCGGTCGCACGGCGAGCGTGAGCGGGACTGCTCCGCACCGATACTCGGACACGTCGTCGATGTGTCGTCTTGACGCCGACAAATTTTCGCATCTCCAGCTCATACCCGCGACTGGCGGCAGGGTTTCCCCGTCGTACCCCCCAACCCACCCCCTTTCCCCTTCCCCCTTCCCCCTTCCGCCATCCGTTTTGCGCGCCCCACCACCGTAACCGGTATGCCATGGACCGGCAGGAGTGGCTGTCTCCGTCCACGTCTACCGACGCCTCCTCGACCACGCCTACCGACGCCTCCTCGACCACGCCTACCGACGCCTCCTCGATCCGCAGTGAGGGCACGCCGACAGCTAGCAACGAAGACTCCGAGATGCTGTGCGACCTCCCGGTCGAACGAGATGCGCAGGCCCCCGGTTCGAGAGTTACGAAACAGGATGACGGCACCGTTGTCGTGCAGTTCCACGGATACCTGTACCTCGCCGAAGTGGGTGGTATCCTCGGGGCGGGTGAGCGGCTCTGACTGGTGGACGGTCTCGTGTCCTCCACCTGCCTCGTCACTCCGTGTCGCGCTGGGTGTCGTTCCCCGCCGCCTGGTCAGGGGCCACGGCCGGCTCGAAGGCCGTCCCTTCGAACGAGTCGTCCGCTGTGGCAGCCCCGGAGTCTTCCGGTGCCCCCTCTGTCGCCCTCCGTCCCCGTCGGACACGCCCGGTAACGCCTCCGGATGCCACACCGACCACCAGCCCCACCCCAGCGATGAGCGAGACTTGGTACCCGGCCACGCCATACGGGAGCGACAGCCCGAGCAAGACGATCCCACCGCCATGGACACCGGCGACAAGTAACCAGGCAGTGACGGACAGCGTTCGCGAGACGACGACCGCCTCCGCTGCGAGATGGGCGCCCCAGAGCAGTGCCAGCCCGCCGGCGAGAAGTGCCGCTATCCCGATGACAGCCGCCATACGCGGCGGCTAGCGGGGCGGTGGAATACGTCTACGCCTCCCTGTCCGCGGCTCGAGTCCGGGCATCGACGGCGGGTTGCTCGACGTCCTCGCCAATGGCCGTCGCCCTGTGGGCCGATCGGCTCGCGGCTGTGTCGTCGGCGTTGGGGGCCGCCGGCCGGTCGCGCGTCTGTTGGCCGGTGTCGGTAACGAGCCGGTGTGACCGCAAGGACTGTGCCACAGAAGCAGGTGACTGGTCGTTACGCGCTACTCATCGAATTCGCCATAGTCTCCTCCGTACTTCACGAAGAAGTAGGCCAGCCCGAGCGTCGCGACCATCACGAAGCCCGTGGCGACGCCGAGGGTCTTCGCGCCGTCCGGGAGGTCCCGCGGCTCGCCGCCACCACCACCGCCCCCGCCGGCGGTGGGGTAGTCGGTGCCGACGACGACGGAGCCTTTCATGCCGAGCCCGCGGTGTGGGGTACAGTAGTAATTGTAGATGCCGTCGTCTTCGAAGGTGTACTCGTAGTTGACGCCTGGGGCGGTGTAGAGGTCGCTTTCGAAGTCGCCGTCCTGGTGGACGACGTTGTGTTCCTGGTTGCCGGTCCACTCGAACTGGATGGTGGTGCCGGGGTCGACGTGGACGGCGGCGGGCGCGTAGCCGTAGGGGCCGCCGTTGGCCTCGACGCCGACTTCGACGGTGACCTGGTCGGTGCCGCGCATGTCCTCGAGGCCGTCGAAGTTACTGACGTCGCTGAACCAGCCGCCGAAGTCGGGCTCGCCACCGCTACCCTCACCGCCACCCTCTTCCTGGGCGGCTGCGGTCCCGGTTGCGGCCGTCGCGGCGGCGCCCCCGGCGGCCGCCCGGATGAACCCACGGCGGGAAACGTCCGC
Organism: Haloarculaceae archaeon; assembly: GCA_036625795.1. Lineage (GTDB taxonomy): Archaea > Halobacteriota > Halobacteria > Halobacteriales > Haloarculaceae > Salinirussus. Next base: position 664 of record JAZKSZ010000144.1, on the reverse strand, counting down.
GTCAGTGTCGGTCATGCACGGGCGTTTGTAATGGCGGGTAGTGAATACTTCGCTTTCGGGTGCGGGACCGGCTCACAGCGCGAGTGAGAGGACCGCGCCGACGAACAGCCCGGCGATCAGCGCGCCGACGAGCACGAAGAAGGCGTTCTCGGGGTTGATGTTCCCCGGCGTGACCGGCCGCTCCGGGCGCAGCGTGCCGGCGACGTTTCCGCCCGCTTCGTCCTCGTCGGCCGCGCCGCGTTCGTCCGTCACGTCGTCGCTCGCCGCGTCGCCGTCGCTCGCCGCCTCCTCGTCCTCGAGGTCCTCGAGCGAGAACCGCCACTCCTCGCCGTCGTCGGGTGCAGCCATACTCGTCCTTGACGGGCCAGCGACAAAAGCCCCTGCATCCGCCACGAGCGAGCCCGTTCGCCAAGGGACCCGACCACCCCCGCGTGGTCGGGGCCGGCCGCGCTACCGCACTCGCGTGCCGACCGGCGCGTCGGCGTGGGTCGTCAGCAGGTCGGCGTCCTCGCCGGCCGCCAGCACCATGCCGTTGGACTCGTAGCCGAACAGCTCCGCTTGCTCCATGTTCGCCAGCAGGACACACCGCGTCCCCGGCAGCTCCGCGGGGTCGTGCAGCCCCTTGATCCCGGCGACCACCTGCCGGGTCTCGACCCCGATGTCG
>JAZKSZ010000143.1:0-5941 GCA_036625795.1 Haloarculaceae archaeon | reverse complement strand
AATTTGCGGTGATGTCTGACTCACCTGCTCGCCGAGCCCGAGCACGAACGTCGCAATTACAGCTGCGAGAATCACAGTAATTGCGACCATCAGGATAACCCCGATGACGGGGCTCACCCCGCGGTCCTCGTCGCCGGATATCGTCGCTTTGAGCGTCTGTATGAGTTCCATGGTTGTGTCTGCACCCGCGACTGGAGCCAGTACCAGCTCGGCCCCCTCGACTGCCGTGCACTGCCAGGGTGCGATGAGGGGGTGCCGTGCTGTCGCCCGGTTCCCGCCGCGTGAGTGCTTGAAAGAAGATCACCCTGCTGTATACTTAAGGACGCCGGACAGTTTTCAGATTCTGTAATCACCGCCCCGGATCTGGTCGCGAACGCGCCGAATTCGGCAGGGAGACGCCCGCTACCCGTCCCGAACGACCTCCCGCACGAGCGCGACGGCCTCGTCGGCGGCGGCCTCGTCGACTCCCTCACCGTAGCGAGCCTGTGCGTACAGCTGCCCCACGCGACGGGCGCGCTCGTCGCCCACGCGGTCGAGGTACTGGCTGGCGGTCTCGCCGGTCCGGCGCGGACCCCGCCGCCGGCTCAGCACGTACTCCAGGCGCTCGTAAGCCCGCTCGACGTCCGTCTCGGGGTCGACCCGTGGCTGGACGCGCAGCCAGACCGTCCGCCAGGCCCGCTCGGTCACCCCGGCCGACTGCGCGCCCGCGCCCAGGCCGGCCAGCAGGACCGCCCCGAGCCCGACCTGCTCCGGCGAGGGCAGCCCCAGGCCACGCTGGGAACCCGAGTCCGACCCCCCGTCCGCCCCCTGCCCCGGCAGCCCCTCGAAGGTCAGCCCGGGGTCGGTGACCGTCCCGGCCGGCCCGTCACCGGCGTCGATCCCGACCTCTCCCGACGGCGCCTCCGTCGCCGATCCCCCATCGTCGAACTCCGGCGGGTTCACGTCCGGCGTCGACGTGCCCCCGGATTCCGACCCGTTCGTCCCCGCCGGGGTCGGCGTCGGCGCGGGCGTCGCCAGCTCGGGCAGCGGCTCCCCCGCGCTTCCGGCGGCGTCGACTTCCGCGTCCCCCTGCTCGCGGGCGATGGCCAGCCGCTCGCGCTCGGCGCGCCGGCGCGGGCCAGCGGGCGTCGGGTCGAAGCGGACCCACCCCTGCCCGCGGATGTACACCTCTACCCAGGCGTGGGCGTCGAACCCGCGGACGACCCAGCGGTCCCCGACGCGCTGGCCCGGCGTGTACCCCACCACGAAGCGGGCCGGGATGTCCAGCGCGCGGAGCATCGTCGCCATCGCCGTCGCGTAGTAGGTGCAGTAGCCCGCCTCCATCTCGAACATAAAGGCGTCGGCGATGTCGCCCTCGGGCCGGTCGACGTCGAGCGAGTACTCCTTTTCGGCCTCCAGCCACGCCTCGATGGCCCGGGCGGCGTCGTAGGGGGCCGACACCGTGGCGGTCACCTGCCGTGCGCGCTGGCGGACGCGGTCGGGCGTGTCCCCGGGTACCTGCGTGTACCGCTCGCGGACGCGCTCGGGGTACTCGCCGCCGGCGGCCCGCAACGTGGCCGGGCTCGCCGCGGGGAGGCTGCTCCGGACGGCGTAGGTGTCCCCCGACGACAGCGACGCCTCCGGGGTCAGTCCGTCGCTGTCCCCCACGCGGACGCCGTCGACGCCCGTGACCGACCGGGGTTTCCAGGCCGCCGGGAGGACCGACAGGTCGGACTCCACGCGGACCTGCTGTTCCAGGTCCTCGCTCTCCCCCTCGGGTGCGGGGAGTCGCCCCGCGTAGGCGCGGTCCTCGCCGGTCCGCTCCCAGCCCCGCCCGGTGTAGCGGTCGTACGCGCCCACCCGCCAGTAGGCCCGCTCGTCGGCGGTGACGACGAACCGAACCGCCGCCGACAGCGAGAGGTCGCCGGAGACGGTCACCTCGTCGCCGGCCCGGGTGAGGTTCGCCTCCAGCGTGTCGTCGGCCGGCCCGCCGAGCACCGTCACCGGCTCGCCCTCCCCGTCGGGGACGACCGACAGGACCTGCGCGACCGCGACCACCCCGCCGAGCTCCATCAGCAGGGTTCGGCGCGCCCGGTCGACGCCGGCGGCGTCCCCGACGGCGATGTCGCCGAACCCGACCGCGGCGAGCCCGCCCACGACGCCGAGTGTCGTTGTCGCGACCCCGGCGTCACCGGTGAGCACCAGCAACCCGAGCACGCTCCCGGCCACGACCGTCGCCCGGACAAAGGCCCCGCGGACGGCCAGATACCACGCGAGGAAGGTCGGCACGGGCGTGGCGACGAGCACCCAGAAGCCGGCGTTGACCACCTCCAGTACCGACCGGCCGGTCGCGAAGGCGAGGACAGTCCCCACGCTGGAGACGGCGATGGCGGCCGGCGTCCACTCCGGGGGCAGCGACTGGAAGTAGGCGTATCCGCCCCCAACGAGCGCGACGCCTGCCGCGACCACCACCAGCCACCGGGACGGGTACCGTGCGAAGAGCGTCCCGGCGACGAGCGCGGCCCCCACGACCGCCAGCAGCGCCGTCGGGTCGCCGGCGACCAGCGCGAGCCCGTGGAGCACCCGGACGTACGCCGCGACCACGAGCCCGACGCCGGCGGTGGCGAGCAGCCGGTGCGGGTCGGGTGCGGGCAGCCGGTCGGCGACGGCTGTCCGCCACCGCCCGACCCCGGGCTGACCGGACGAGCTCTCGCCGGGTTCGCCGGGTGTGGCCTCCGTTCCCACGTTCTCCCGCCGTACGGACTGCATTCACAAGTAGCTCTCGCCACCTGCCAGCCGACCGCCCCTCGCCGGCCGGGGGCCGGATGCCCTCAGAGCCCGTAGAGGGCCGCGAACTTCTCCTCGACGTAGTCGACGAAGTAGTCGGCGGTCAGCGGCTCGCCGGTGGCCCGCTCGACCAGTTCGTCGACCCGGTAGCGCTGGCCGTGCCGGTGGACGTGCTCGCGCATCCACGCCAGTAGCGGCTCGAACTCCCCCGCTCGGACCAGGCCGTCCACGTCCAGGTCCTCCCGGAGGGCGTGGTCCAGCTGTGCGGCGAGGACGCTCCCGACGGTGTAGGACTGAAAACCCGCGAAGCGGTTGGTCCAGTGGATGTCCTGCAGACAGCCCTCCGCGTCGGTCCCGGGCCGGACCCCGAGGTACTCCTCCATCTTCTCGTTCCACCGCGCCGGGATCCCCTCGACGTCGAGGTCGCCGCTCACGAACGCCCGCTCGACCTCGGTCCGGAGGATGATGTGGAGGTGGTAGGTGAGTTCGTCGGCCTCCACGCGGATGCAGTTGTCGGGGTAGATCCGGTTGGCCGCCTCGTAGACCTCCCGTGGCGCGAGGTCGGTGCCGAGGTGGTCGTTGAGCGTCGGCGCGAAGTACTCCCAGAAGGCCCGCGTCCGCCCGACGTGGTTCTCCCAGAAGCGGGACTGTGATTCGTGGATCTCCCCGCGGGCCTGGCCGAGCGGCGTCCCGTACTGTTCTTCCGGCAGCCCGAGCTGGTAGGTGGCGTGGCCGTACTCGTGGACCGAGGCCATCAGGGCGTCCAGCGGGTCGCCGGGCTTGAACCGGGTGGTGATCCGGCAGTCGAACTGGGTGCCCGAGGTAAAGGGGTGGGGGGAGGTGTCGAGCCGCCCCCGCTCGAAGTCGTAGCCCAGGTCCGCGACGGCCGCGCGGTTGAGCGCCATCTGTGTGTCCTCGTCCCACGTCCCCTCGAAGGGAGCCGCCAGGTCGGCGTCAGCGGCCCGCAGCTCGTCGATCAGGGGGACCAGCGCCTCCCGGAGGTCGTCGAATATCTCCTCGACGCGCTCGAGAGTGATGTCGGGGTCGACCCCTTCGAACAGCACGCGGTAGGGGTCGCGGTCGGGGTCGACGTGCGTCGCCTGTTCGACGTGCAGCTCCCGGAGCCGCTCCAGCGTCGGGGCGAAGTGCTCGAAGTCGCTGTTGGCTTTGGCCTCCTGCCAGACCCCCTGGGCGTCCGCGGCCGTCTCAGCGAGTTCCTCGACGAGGTCGCCGGGGACGCGCGCGGCCTCCTCGTGGTCCCGGCGGACCTCCCGGACGACCGCACGCTGGTCGTCGGTCAGGCTCTCGTCGGCGAGCTCCTCGAGCAGCTCTCCGACCGCTTCCGAGGCGATGATGTCGTGGCTGACCCCGGAGAGCGCGGACTGCTGTTTCGAGCGGGCCGGGGCACCCCCTTCGGGCATCGTCACCTGCTGGTCCCACCGCAGGAGCCCGCTGGCGTCCTGGAGGTGTGTGCGCCGCCTGACGTGGTCGAGCAACTCGTCGTAGGCATCTGCCATGCGGGGAGCACACACCTCGGTCGGCATAGGCGTGTCCCATCGGCCGGGTCCGGGTTCTCGCGAAGGCTCGCTGGATGCCAACAAGGCGGCCGAACCGGCCAGCGGGGGCCGGACGTGCGGACGTTCGACCGACTCGCCCCCAAGCATATCTAGGTGCTCGCCCTATCCTCCCTATGGATACCCTCGACCGGCCCACGTTCAAAAGCGAAGCCAGCAAGCAGATCTACCAGTACGTCGAGCGCCACGGGACGGCCGCGCGCCACCGGACCCGGGCGGCGCTGGACATCCCGCCCCGGGAGTTCGAGGAGGAACTGGAGTGGCTGATGACGAAGGGCTACCTGGAGGATAACGGGGGGACGCTGCGGATCGAGCTCAACGCGGGCTCGGTCGAGGAGTACGTCGGCCCCGACGTGACCTACACCATCCGGCCCGCCCGCCAGGAGGACTTCGAGGGGTTGGTGGAGACGATCCGCGACGTCACCGCCGAGCGGACCTACGTCGTCGCCGAGAGTGTCGCCGAGCGGCTGCTGTACGAGGACACCGTCACCCGGCACAACACCGTCGAGTCCCGCGTCTTCTTCGTCGCCACGGTGGACGGCGAGGTAGCCGGGTGGACCCACCTCAGCCTCCCCCAGGTCGACAAGATGCAGAACACCGCCAAGCTGACCGTCGGCGTCCGCGAGTCATGCCGGGGCAACGGCATCGGGAGCCAGCTCCTCGGGCGGGCGCTGGACTGGGCGGAGGCCAACGGCTACCAGAAGGTGTACAACAGCGTTCCCGCGACCAACGACGGGGCGCTTGCGTTCCTGGAATCGCACGGCTGGGAGACTGAGGGGGTCCGCCGCGACCACTACACCATCGGCGACGAGCTGGTCGACGAAGTGATGATGGCCTACACCTTCTGAGCCCCGGTGGCCGTCTGTCGGTGACTGTCTGTCGGTGGCCGAGGGGAGAAGCGTTCCCGGGCCGTGGGAACCGAACCGTGCGGTTATGTCGCTGTCCGACGAACCTCCGCACATGTACGAGCGGATCCTGGTCCCGACCGACGGCAGTGCCGGCACGACCCACGTCGCGCTGCAGGCGATCGACCTCGCCGAACAGTACGGCGCGACGCTGTACGTTCTCCACGTCGTCAACGACAACACCAGGTCGCTGCTGTCCGGCGGCAGCGACGACCTCCGCGAGCGGGGGCAGCGCGCCGTCGACCGGGTGGCCACGCTGGCCGAATCACACGACGTCGACGCTATCACGGAGATCCGGGAGGGGGATCCTGCGGGGACGATCCTCGACTACGCCGGGGAGGTCGGGGCCAACATCATCGTCGCCGGCACCCACGGCCGCTCGGGGGTCGAGCGCCGGGTCATCGGCAGCGTGGCCGAGCGACTGGTCAGACACGCCAACTGCCCGGTGATGACCGTCCGGCTGCCCGAGACCGACGAGACTGTCGACGACGCCGACCACGCTGCGGAGCTGGCGGCTGACGCTCTCGCGGAGGCCGGCTACGACGCCGACGTCACCGGGACCGAGCGACAGCGCAACGTCTGGGTCGTCGAGGCGACGACCGGCGACCGGATGCTTGTGGTCTACGTCGACCCGGTGACACAGCGGACCAGTGTCGTCTCCCGGTAGTGGCCGGGTACCGTCGGGCGGTGGCTACC
>JAZKSZ010000142.1:0-6051 GCA_036625795.1 Haloarculaceae archaeon | reverse complement strand
ACGGCCTCGGTGATCTTCTCGGGCTCGTCGTGCTGGAAGATCGACCGGCCCATCGAGACGCCCGCCGCACCGGCGTCCATGGCTCCCCGGACCATCGACAGCGTCTCCTCGTCGGTCCCCTTCGAACCGCCGGCGATCAGCACGGGCAGCCGGGTCGACTCCACGACGTGCTCGAAGGTCTCGGCGGTCCCGCTGTAGCCCGTCTTGAGGACGTCTGCCCCGAGTTCCTCGCCCAGCCGGACGGCGTGGCCCAGGTCCTCGGCGAAGGCCTCCGGGTCGTCGGTGCGGACGTCGTGGCCCCGGGCGTAGGTCATCGCGAGCACCGGAACCCCGTACGCGGCGGCGTCGCTGGTCAGCTCAGCGAGCCCCTCGATCTGGCCGGGCTCGTACTCGCTGCCGACGTTGATGTGAAAGGAGACGGCGTCAGCGCCCGCCCGGATGGCGTCCTCGACGGTGCCGGAGGGCCGCTTGTCCCGCTCGTCGGGACCGATACTCGTGGAGGCGTTGAGGTGGACGATGTAGCCGGCGTCGTTCTTGTTGGGGTGGACCCGGGGTGCGACCCCGCGCTGGGTGAGGACGGCGTCGGCCCCACCCCGCGTGACCGCGTCTATCGTGGCTTCGATGTCCTTGAGACCCTTGACCGCCCCGAGTGTGATCCCGTGGTCCATCGGGACGACGAGGTACCGGCCGTCTGTCCCGATGCGTGCGAGCCGCGCGGACTTCCCTGCAGTCATGGTGTGCGGGACTGTGTCAAGTACGGACATAAGGGTTGCGAGAGGGGCGACAGCTCCCACGACCAGCGGACGAGCGAGCGCGGCCGGGATGGCGGCTCGCCGTGGCACTGCTCGTGTCGGGGAACAACGACGCAAGAGGCTTTGCTACCGCGCGGCGATACTGCCGTCTTCGGTGACCCTGACCTCGTGGTGCCCGTAGTCGAAGCGGACCTCGGAGACGCCCCGGTCGGTCCCGGGGCTGACCGCATCGCGCACCGCCTCGACGTCGACGCAGTCATAGAGAAAGACATCCTCGGCGCCCACTTCCTCGAGTGCCGCGCGGAGTGACGTCTCGAGAGCCACCGGCCCGTCCCAGTCGTGTGCGACCAGCGGCCGCCAGCCCTCCGCGCGCGGGTCACCCGGTTCAGGGTCCACTGACATCGTGCTCAGGTTTTCGCAGTCACACAAAAACGACGCGGCCGCAGTATCAGGGCTGATACTCACTCGGCCCGGGGCGCTCCGGCGCCCCGCAGCGCTCCCTGTTTGAGTTCCCGGGCTTTGGCCTCCAGGCGCGTCGCGACGTCGGCAGTCGGGTCACCGTTCTCGTGACCCTCGGCCACGATGTCCACGAGCGCGGAACCGACGATGACTCCGTCGGCGCCCGCGGCGACGATGCGCTCGGCGTGGTCGCCGGTCTTGATCCCAAAGCCCACTGCTTTCGGCACCGCCCAGTCCGCGAGCCGGGCCAGCGAGCGCTCGGTGTAGTCGCTGACTTCGTCGCGGGCGCCCGTCGTCCCCAGACGGGACTGGACGTAGACGTACCCCGAGACCTGCTCGCGCATGCGCTCGAGGCGCTCGCCCTCGGTGGTCGGCGCGACGATGAAAATCAGGTCGAGGCCGAACTCGTCGCAGGCCTCCCGGAGCGGCTCAGCCTCTTCGGCGGGCAGGTCCACCACGACGAACCCCTCGATGCCCGCCTCGGCGGCGCGTTCGACGAACGGCCGGGGCCCCTTCCCGGCCTCGCCCGACCCGTACTGGTAGACCAGGTTGTAGTAGGTCATGCAGACGAGGGGGACATCCACGTCCAGGTCCTCGACGAACTCGAAGTACCGGTCGGGAGTCATCCCGGCCTCAAGCGCCCGGACGACTGCCTCCTGGATGGTCGACCCCTCCGCGATGGGCTCGGAAAAGGGGAGGCCGAGTTCGATGACGTCGGCACCGCCGCGCTCCAGGGCCTCGACGTACTCCAGCGAGGCCTCGTAGCTGGGGTCGCCCGCCGCGAGGTAGGGGACGAAGGCCGGCCCGTCGGCGAAAGCCTCCTCGAGGCTCACAGCCCACCACCGCCGACCTCACGGAAGATGCTCATATCGGGCGCGATGTCCAGGTCCCGGTCCATCGTCTCATCGATGACCGTCTCCAGGTCCTTGTCGCCGCGGCCCGAGACGTTGACGACGACCGTCTCCCCGATGTCGTCGTGATACGCTTCTAAATAACCGAAGGCGTGGGCCGTCTCCAGTGCGGGGATGATCCCCTCGTCCTGGGAGAGGCGGTGGAACGCCTCCAGCGCGGCGTCGTCGTCGACGTTGACCGCCCGGACACGCCCCTCGTCGACGAGGTGGGCGAGCTCGGGGCCGACGCCGGCGTAGTCCAGCCCCGCCGAGACGGAGTGGGACTCCATGACCTGGCCGTCGGCGTCCTGGAGCACCTTCGTCCGCGCGCCGTGGAGCACCGCCTCCTCGCCGGTCGACAGCGACGCCGAGTTGGGCGCGACGCCCTCGTCCTCGTCGACAGAGAGCGAGGAGCCGCCGGCCTCCACCGCGTACAGGGAGACGTCCTCGTCGTCGATGAAGTGATAGAAGGTGCCCATCGTGTTCGAGCCCCCACCCGCGCAGGCCAGGACCGCGTCGGGCAGGTCCCCGAGGCGCTCGCGGGCCTGTTCGCGGGCCTCCTCGGAGATGACCGCCTGGAATGTCCGGACCATCTCCGGGAAGGGGGCGGGGCCGACCACACTTCCGATGACGTAGTGGGTGTCCTCGACAGTCGTCGCCCAGTCCCGCATCGTCTCGCTGATGGCCTCCTTCAGAGTTCCCCGGCCCGTGGTGACGGGGGTCACCTCGGCGCCGTTGGTGCGCATCCGGAAGACGTTGGGGCGCTGGCGGGCGATGTCGGTCTCGCCCATGTACACCTCGCAGGGCATGTCCAGGTGAGCGGCGGCCATCGCCGTCGCCGTGCCGTGCTGGCCGGCGCCGGTTTCGGCGACGATCCGCTCTTTGCCCATGTACTTCGCCAGGAGTACCTGCCCGAGCGCGTTGTTGAGCTTGTGGGCGCCGCCGTGCAGCAGGTCCTCCCGTTTGAGGTAGACGTCCCGGCCGTACCGCGCGGAGAGCTGGTCCGCGCGCTGGAGCGGGGTGGGTCGGCCCCCGAAGTCGCGCAGTCGCGCGCGGAACTCGTCCACGAAGCCGTCCTCGTTGTCGAGGACGTAGCGCTCGTAGGCGTCGGTCAACTCTTCGATGGCCGGCATCAACACCTCCGGCACGTACTGTCCACCGTAATCGCCGAACTTGCCGTGACTGCTCATCGTGTCTCCGTTCATAGTGGTTGTCGTTCCGCCGTCGCCAGCGCGCGTACGTTCGCCCTTGGGTCGCCGTCCATCAGCGCCGAACCGACAAGCAGCGCGTCGGCCCCGGCGTCGCGCATCCGACGGACGTCCTCGACGGTCCCTATGCCGCTTTCGGCAATCAAGCTGGCGCTCCCTGAGAGGGTCGGCGCGACCCGCTCGAAGGTCCCCAGGTCGACTTCGAGCCTCGCCAGGTCCCGGTTGTTCACGCCGACCACCTCCGCGCCCGCCGCGAGGGCACGCTCGGCCTCCGCCGTGGTGTGAACCTCGACGAGGGGCTGGAAACCGCGCTCGCGGGCCGCCGCGACCATCGCCTCCAGGTCGTCGAGAAACCGGGCGATCAGGAGCACGAGGTCGGCGGCGACGGTGTCGAGTTGCTCCTCCCGCAGCAGGAAGTCCTTGCGCAACACCGGGACATCGACGGCCTCGCGCACCCGCCGGAGGTCCTCGGGAGTCCCGCCGAAGTGCTCGGGCTCGGTCAGCACAGAGAGCGCCGCTGCCCCACCCTCGACCATCGCCTCCGCCGTCGCCACGGGGTCGAGGTCGTGTTCCCCGTCGGTCGTCGGCGAAGTCGGTTTGACCTCCGCGACCAGCGGCACCAGCCCCTCTCGTTCCGCGCGTTCGAGCGCCGCCCGAAAGGACCGGGCCTCGACCGAGACGCGGTCGCCGCCGCCGCGCTCGCGGGCTGTCGCCAGGATCGACTGCACAGCCGGCGCGAGTTCCTCGTCACCGTGCATTATTGAACACTAGTGGACAGAGATGTTCATAAGACTTGCGCACGGCGGCGCGACGCACCGCCGTCCGCCGTTGACGGACGTCAAAGCAACACCGAAATTACAGACGAGTGTGTTTCTATTCCCAAAATAACTATCCAATACTCAATTTTATATGGAAAGAGCACATAAGACGTTGTATAATACATGGGCGTCACACAACAGCTGTTCGACCGTATCAAGGGAACCAGCGGGCCGGACTACGAGTGTGGATTCTGTGGATTGACGTTCGACCGGGAACCGCAGAACTGTCCAGCCTGTGGGTGGGATGTCACCCGACGCGGGAAACGATGAAGGTCGCAGCCGCCGAGGGTACCGGTATGGACGACGTCGCCGGCATCTTCGCCCGCGAGTTTCCCGCGGTCGACGGCCACGTGCAGGTCGGGGTCGCGCAGGGCCGGGTCATCTCCGTCGATTTCCCCACCCGCCCGCAGGACGACGCCCGCCCGGACCACGACATCCTCGACCGACTCGGGGCGTACCTGAACGGGGAGCCCGACGACTTCCAGGACGTGACCGTCGCGCTGACGCTCCCGACCGACGAGCGCCGCGTGCTGGAGGCGCTCCGGGAGGTTCCCTACGGCGAGACCGTAACCGTCGAGCAACTCGTCCGGATGACCGCCGGCCTCGACGACGAGGAAGAGGCCGACCTGCAGACCGTCCGCGACGCCCTCCGGGGGAACCCCGCACCCATCCTCATCGGCGACCACCGCGTGCGGGACGCGTCGGGCGCGACCCCGTCAGCGGTCGCAACGGTCTGTCGCCGGGTCGAGGGGCTGTAGGGAATCCGCCGCGCCTCTCTGACGGAGTCAGGACGACCACAGCCGCGGTCTGTCGAGCAGTTCGTGGACGAGAAACTCCAGCGCGTTCACCAGGTAGTGAGCCACGACGACGACCAGGAGGCTCCCGGTAACGGCGTATGCTCCCGCGAGCACGAGCCCGAGCCCGCCGGTCACGGCGATCCCGACGCGGCCCTGCGCGCCGTGTCCGAGCGCGAACGCCCCCGCAGAGACCGGGACGAGCGCCCAGGCCGGCGTACCGAAGCCCGCCGCCGGCACGCCGATGACCGCCGCACGGAAGATGAACTCCTCGACCAGCGCCACGACCGGGAGGACGACACCGAACAGCACTGCCCACCCGAGTGCGGAGTCGGGGGCGAGCATCTCCCGGAGGTTCTCGTCGTAGGCTGCCCCGACGGCGTCGGCGAGCGCCGCGGCCAGTTCGTTGCCGACCCAGAGTGCCGCCCCCAGCGCGATGCCGACCGCAAGGAGCGCGAGGTCCTCGCCGCCCAGACCGAGCGCCGAGGGCGGAACCTCGAAGTAGAACGCCCCGGCGGCCAGGATCCCCCCGAACAGCCCCTGGGTGACCGCGACGTTGGCCAGCAACGCCCCCGTCGAGAGCGAGGGCGTCCCGTCGGCGACACCGGGCGGGTCGTCCCACGGTTCGGGTGGGTCGTCCCAGGAGTCGTGTCGGTCGGCATCCTCTCGACGGGCGGATGGCTCGGGACCGCCGCCCGCTCCGGCCTCAGTGTCCGGTTCCGCGTCCAGCCCGGGCTCCGGACCGGGTTCGGGGTCGGTAACGGCGTCCGCGTCGAAGCTGTGACTGGCACTGGAGCCGTCATCCACATCGGACAGTTCCCCTGAGGAGTCACGGACGGCGCCCTGTGAGAGCCGAGCGAGACCGAGAAAGAGCGTCAAGACGACGCCGGTGAGGCCGAGGAAGGCCGTCCACCGGGTCACGGCAGGTCGTCAGTTGGGGCTCGGGCTGCTGGAGCCGCGACCGACGTCGTGCTCCAGGGCCTGTCCGGTGATGGACTTCAGCCGTGAGACCAGCGAGTCCTTCTCGGGTTCGCCCGCCAGGGCGACCTCCAGGACCTCGCTGATGTGGGAGACGGGGATGATCTCGACCATCTCCTCGTACTCCTCTTCGATCATCACGTCCTGCTCGT
>JAZKSZ010000141.1:0-6098 GCA_036625795.1 Haloarculaceae archaeon | reverse complement strand
CTCCGGCGGTGTTGCCCCGTCGGTCTCCGGCGCGCCGCCGGTTGCCTTCTCCCGCTCCTCCTCGGCCTCCTCGATGGCATCATCGATAATGGAGTCCATTTTAAGACCTTCCTAACACACCAACTGTTATGAAATTTCCCCATCGTCTGACGGGCGTCTGACTGTTTTCGAAATTGAGAATGCCACTTCCCGTTCCGTCCGGACTGCCTCCGGCGGGATCCGCTCGCCGTCGACCTCGACCCCTTTGCCGTCTGCGAGTTTCCCGAACTTCGGCCCCTCCGGGACACCCAGCGTCCGTGCCTTCTCCGGGTCGAAGGCGGTTTCGCGGGCGATAATCATCTCGCCGTCCCCGTCCGGACCTCCGGTATCGTGGTCCTCGTTTGCCCGTCGCGTCACGGCGCTGTACTGCGTTTCGAGCACGTCGACCAGCCCGTCGACGATGCCCTCGTACGCCTCGGGCGTCCGGAGAACGGCCGGGCCGGTCGGACGGGTGCCGCCCTGGTCGGTCACGAAAGCCAGTGTCCGGGCCGCGAGCACCTCGCGGGTCCTCCCGCGGTCGATCCCCCGGGCCTCCGCGAGCAGGTCCGGCGGGAGGTCGGCGACGGCGAACGCCGGCGGGCCGCCGTTGTTGTCGCCCGCGCGCCACTCGCCGCTCGCGCCCCCGTCTTCATGGGCCAGGTCACCGAAGCGCAGGCCCTCCCCGACAGTCGCTACGGCGGACTCGACGGCCCGGACGAACGGGAGGGGGACACCGTCGGTCTCCCGGACCCAGGTCTCGCCGACGACCCGCCCGCCGGCGGCCTCGACGGCCGCCGCGGCTTCAGGGCGCTCGCCCTCCAGGAGAGCGTAGGCGGCCCGGCTCTCCGCCAGGAGCCGCTCCACGACCGGGCGGTACTCGTCCTCGGCAAGCAGATCAAGGCCCCAGTCGGCGGCGACGTGGCCGACCGCCCAGTCGGTCTCCCTCACCACGCGCTCGAACCGGGGGGCGTAGTGGCCGCCGCCGAGGCCCAGGAGGTGGCGCCTGGTTTTGTCGGTTTCCCGGTCTGCCTCGGGGTCCGTTCCGCCGGCGGAGCGCTCCGGCTCGCGGTCGGCCGGGACGTCCCGCAGGTCGAGGACTGCCCGGGCGACCGCCTGCGCCGCGTCGGGGTCGGCCCATTCCTCGGGACCGCTGCCGACCTCGACGAACATCGAGGGTGCGCCGACGTCGGTGGGGCCGTGATGGGTACACTCCATGCCGACCTCGTAGCCCTCGGGTGCACGGGCGGCCAGCGCGTCGAGGACGCGGGCGTGAGCGTTCGGGCAGGCGCGGGCGAACCGGTTCGGCTCGCCGCCGTGGTCGGCGGGGCCGACGTTGCCGGTGTGGTGGGCGGTCAGCAGCGGGCCCGTTTCCCCGGAGTGTCGCGAGACGAAGACCAACAGCTCCGGCTCGCCGAAGGCGTCGGCCGGCCGCTCCAGGTCGAGGTGAAGCCGGTCGAACTCCCGGAGTTCGACTGGCTCCGTGGTATCGCCGCCAGTCCCCTCGCCAGCGTCGCCAGCGTCGCCCGCCAGCCGGTAGACGGTCCCGCCGCCGTCCGCGTCGGGTCGGCTGTCGTCTGCTGACTCGCTCCAGTCCGCCAGGTCGAGGAGGTGGTCGCCGATGTGGACTGACGCCTCGTCGGCGCGGGAGACGACGACGGCGAGCATCAGTCGGCCTCGGGGTCGATGTATCGGGGTTCCCGGCCCACCGCGGTCCGGAAGGCGTCGCCGGCGAGGCCGAACAGCCGCCGGACTGCGTGCCGCCGGGCGACGAGCAGGGCCGTTCCGGCGAGGACGTAGACGGCGGTGTAGACCAGCAGGAGCTCGCGACTGTCCACCGGCAGCGCGACCAGGCCACGAATGAGCGCAAACTCGAGGAGGACCTGCGAGATGAACAGGCCAAAGAGGACGATCGCCTCGCGGATGCTGATCTCGAAGTTACAGATGACCGCCAGTGCGAAGTACGACTGGGCTGCGGTGATCAGGATCTCGGCACCCTGTTTGCTGTCGAAGGGAAGGGTGCCGTAGCCGCCGAGGGCGACCGAGAAGACGACGGCGATGGTCCCGACCAGCAGCGTCCACTGGTTGAGCTTCGAGGAGATCAGCGTGTTGAACCCGGCTGTCGAGCGGGCCTTGTTCACGAGGACGATCACGACGATCAGCTCCGGGGATTCGCTGGCAAGCGGCGCGATCCACTGGATCATGAAGAATTCGGGGACGCCGTAGGCAAGCCCGATGTCCTCCAGCCCGTGGGCGAAGGGTTCGACGGCGGTGAAGATCATCACGCCGGCGTACGCGAAGAGGACGACCACCGCGAGCGGCCGCCAGGGGCGGGCCCACCCCTGGAGGTACTCCGGGACGCCGACGGTGTGGTCGCTGGCCTCCACGTCCGACTTCAGGACGAGGCCGATGTAGGCGACGTAGATCCCGACGAGCACGACCGTGTCGATGGCGTCGATGCCGCCGCCAAGCGGCACGAGGAAGGCCCACAGCGTCGCCAGGAAGAGGAAGGTCATCTCGGTGGCGATGTCCGTGTCGAGCTGGACCGCGTCGCTCAGCCAGCCCTCGCGGTCGCGGACCGCCGGGTCACGCGTCGTGAACGCGCGCCAGACGGTGAAGACGGCGATGCCGGCCCAGCCGATGCCGATGAGGATGCGGTTGGCGCCGGTCATGTTGGCGATCGCGAGGTTGGCGTCGTGGCAGGCCGCCGCGAGTTCGGTCGCCTGGGCCTCGATCTGGGCGGCGGTCAGCTGTGCACAGGCTTCCGTCGACGCGCCGCCCGCCCCGGCGTTCCAGGCGTACAGCGCGTCGACGGCGTACTCTGGGGCGACCGCCAGCACCGCCAGCACCGCGATGGCGAACGCACGGGGGACGTCCTTCTCGGCGGTCTCGGCGGCCCAGGCGAGCAGAAAGGATGCCCCGAGCACCGCGACGCCGCTGACGGTGACTGTCGCGACCGTCCCCAGGCCCATCCCGGTCGCCGCCACGACCACCCATGGGACCGACAGCAGCACCGCGCCGGCGACGAATGCGAGCGGATGACGGACGTTCACTACCGGGAGCATCGGTATCTCAGCAAGTATGGCTTGCGGTGTTCGGTTCGCCGGTACACCGGCCGACGCCGACCGGACCGGCGCGTGCGATTTAACCCCGCCGCCGGCCAGGGTCGGGTATGGACGTCTACGGGCTGATCGGGAACCCGGTCGAACACTCGCTGTCCCCGCCGATGCACGAGGCCGCCTACGAGGCGGTCGGGCTGGACGCCCGCTACGTCACCTTCGAGCCTCCCGAGGACGCGGGCGCCAGGGCCGTCGAGAGCGCCGCCACGCTGGGCGTGTGCGGGGTGAACGTCACCATCCCGTTCAAAGAGCAGGTGCTCGCGGCCGTCGAGCCCGCGCCGCTGGCCGAGCGGGTCGGCGCGGTCAACACCGTCGACTTCGGGACGGACCCGCCGACGGGCTACAATACCGACACCGCCGGCGTGACGCGGGCACTCGCCCACCACGACGTCGCCCTCACGGGGACGGCCGTGGTCGTCGGCGCGGGTGGCGCCGGGCGCGCAGCAGCCTTCGCGCTCGCCGACGCAGGGATGACCACCAGGGTCGCCAACCGGACCCGCTCCCGGGCGAAGGACCTCGCAGCCACCGTCGACGACGGGCCAGGCGCCGGGGCGACGGCCCACGGGCTCGACGGGCTCGGTGACCTGCTCGCCGACGCCGACGTGCTCGTCAACGCCACGAGCGTCGGGATGGGGGAGGACGTCTCGCCGGTGCCCGCCGACGCCCTGCACGCCGACCTCGCGGTGCTGGACGCGGTGTACTCGCCGCTCGAGACCCGGTTGCTCCGGGAGGCCGCGGCCGCGGGTGCGACGACCGTCGATGGCGCGTGGATGTTGCTTTACCAGGGCGTCGAGGCCTTCGAGCGGTGGACTGGCCGGGAGGCGCCGGTCGACGCGATGAACGACGCCCTCCGAGCGCGGCTTTGAATAGCCGGCGGCGCAAACTATCAGCTATGGGACTCCTCGATAGACTCAGATCGCTTCTCGGCAGCGACGACGGCCAGACTCGACGCCGGCAGGGCGGCTCCGCGAACGTGACCGTCGAACACGAGCCCGACACTGCAAGCGAGGCCGCGGTGAAGGGGACGGGTGAGGCGGACGACAACGCCGCCGACGGCGCCGACGCTGCAGCCGCGGCGGAGGCCAGCTCGACGGTGGGGTCACAGGGAGACGCCGCCGAACCCGAGGGCGCAGCCGAGGACGGTGACGGGTCCGCCGAGCCGGAGGGGCCGACCGACGACGGTGACGGGTCCGCCGAGCCGGAGGAGGGTGAGCCCGGGGAGTCCGACTCGGACGAGCCGGTCGACAGCATCAACGGGATCGGGCCGACCTACGCCGAGCGGCTGGAGGCCGCGGGCATCGAGACGGTCGGGGACCTGGCCGCCGCCGACCCCGGGACTGTCGCCGAGGCTGCCGAGGCAGCCGAATCCCGCGCGACCGACTGGGTCGAACAGGCTCGGGTCCGCTGAGCGCACGCGTGAGCGATCCCGACACCGAGTACTACCACGTCGACGGGACGCTGGTCCCCGCGGCGGAGGGCACGGTCAACGTCCGGGACCGCGGGTTCATGTACGGCGACGCGGTCTTCGAGACGCTGCGCGCCTACGGCGGCGAGCCGTTCGAATGGGCGGCCCACGTCGACCGCCTCGAGCGCAGCGCCGCCCGCCTCGACTTCGAGGAGGTGCTGCCACCACGCGACGACCTCCACGACCGTGTGACCGAGACGCTCGACGCCAACGACCTCTCGGAGGCGTCCGTCCGGCTGTCCATCTCCCGGGGTGTCCAGGACCGGGGGCTCACCCCGGACCCGCGGGTCGACCCCACCATCACGGTCGTCGTCGACGAACTTCCCCGCGGGGGGGCCGACGGCGAGCGCGCCTGGGACGAGCCCGCGACCCTGCGGACCGTCGAGACCCGCCGCCCGCCGGCGGAGGCGCTCCCCGCCGACGTCAAGACCCACAACTACCTGAACGGGGTCCTCGCGCGCCTGGAACTCCCCGCGGACGCCGACGAGGCGCTGGTGCGCTCGATGGAGGGGTACGTCACGGAGGGAGCGACGAGCAACCTCTTTCTGGTCCACAACGGAACGCTGTACACCCCGACCACCAGCCTCCCGCTGCTCCCCGGTGTCACCCGCGGGGTCGTGCTCGACATCGCCCGCGGGGAGTCCTTTCCCGTCGAGACCGGCCGGTACAACGTCACCGACGTGCGCGAGGCCGACGAGCTCTTCCTGACGAACTCCACCTGGGAGGTCCGGCCGGTCACCGAGGTCGACGGCTACGAGAAGCCGGTCGGCCCCATCACGAAACTCTGTGGGCGGCTGTTCGACCGCCGCGTCGAGCAGGCACACTACTGAGTGGTCCGGCCCGGCGCCGCTCCTCGCGCCGCGGACCGCGCCGTTGAAGCCGTTGCCGGCCGACCCCGGCGTATGGACGAGGACAGCCGTATCGCTGCCGTCGACGAGGTGCCGGCCGACAGCTCTCTCCTGTTCACTGTCCGCGACGGCTTCGACACGGAGGAGGCAATCCTGCTCCGGCTGGCCGACGGCGTGGTCGCGCTGCGCAACTACTGCCCCCACTGGACGGACGTCCGGCTGGACAAGGGCAGCGGCGCGACCCGCCGGAACGGCGAAATCGTCTGTGAGAAACACGGCGCGACCTTCGAGGCCACGACCGGCGAGTGTACCCACGGCCCCTGCGAGGGGGCGACCATCGACGACCTGGACGTGACGGTCTCCGACGGCGCGGTCTACCTCACGGACGACGAGTACGACTTCGAGCACGTCGGCCCCTCCGGCGACCACGACCTCTCCTCGCGGGGCCGGATCGACTTCACCGGGAACTGAGGCCGTTCGTGCCCGCGATGCGGGTGCGCTACCTCGCGCCCGTCCGTGGCGTGTGGTGTGCTCCCACGCCTGGGAAACGTTCATGCCCCGCTCGGTCCACGCCCGGAGTATGCCCGGTCCCGTCTTCATCCCCGGCGACGCGGTCGACCTCCACACCATCGAGGAGGAGGACCTCGACTT
>JAZKSZ010000140.1:0-6122 GCA_036625795.1 Haloarculaceae archaeon | reverse complement strand
TCTACCGGTCGTCGAACCCGTACCGCGGGGACCAGTCGGCGCCCGCTGCCGGGACTGGGGCCGAGACCGGGACCGGGACCGGGACCGGGGCCGGGATCGGGACCGGGACCGCCTCGACCGGAGAGCGCCTCGCCGTCTCAGAAGAGGGGGTCGAGCTCATCCTCCTCGTCCTCGACCAGCGTCTCGAGGTTGTCCTCGCTCTCCTGTCGGATCTCGTCGATGTTGTCCTGGGCCTCGATGGCCACCTGCTGGAGTTCCTTGATCCGCGGGACGTTGTGGACCCCCGACAGCAGGACGGCGGCGGCGACGTTGGGGTCGTTTTTCGGGTAGTCCCCGCCCCGGACCTCCATGCTGCCGGTCTGCTCCTCCAGCCACTTGCGCCCGCGCTCGATCCCCTTGCGGTTGAGATACTGGGGCGGTCCCGAGAGCACCAGCAGCGCCCGCTCGGCACCCTCGATCTCGCAGGGGAGAGTCAACCGGCCGAGCGCGGCCTTCCGGACCAGCGAAGTCACCCGGTTGGTGGTGTTCGCGCTCTCGATCCCGTCGTCCTGGCCGTCGTTTTTGAACCGCGAGAGCAGGCCGCCGCCGGAGTTACCCAGTTCGACGGACTCGGTGGCGTAGCCCACGGTGGAGACGCCGCCACCGCCCAGCGTGTTGATGATCTCCGAGGAGTCGACGACGCTCTCGGCGACGTTGTCGCCGGCCTCGACCTCGCCGGCACCAAAGAGGACGCCAAAGCGGCGGACGATCTCCTCGTTTATTTCCTCGTAGCCACCCTCGACGGACTCGCCGGTCTTGCGCCAGGCGTCGTTGTCGAACACGAGCAGGTTGTCCACTTCGCGGACGAACGTCTGGAACGAGCGGGCAGCGTTGAGCGTGTAGATGCCACCCTCGTCGCTGCCGGGGAGCACGCCCAGCCCGTAGACCGGCTCGGTGTAGATGCGCTTGAGGTGTTTCGCGACGACCGGCGAGCCGCCCGAGCCGGTCCCCCCGCCGAGGCCGGCGACGATGAGGAACGCGTCGACCTCGTGGACCGGGATGTTGTCGATGGCGCCCTGGATCTCGTCGATGTCCTCCTCGGCGATCTCGGCGCCGAGCTCGTTGTCGGCCCCGACCCCGTGGCCCTTCACGCGTGCCTGCCCGATGAGCACGCGGTTCTCCTGGGGGATCTGCTCCAGGCCGAGCAGGTCCGCCTTGGCCGTGTTCACCGCGACTGCCGACCGGACGATCTGGCTGCCCGTCCGCTGGTCGTACTCCAGAAATTTGTCGACAATTTTCCCGCCGGCCTGCCCGAAGCCGATCATCGCGAGTTTCATGTCTTAAGAAGGGTGTGTTCGATAGGACGAATAAGTCTTTTGCCCACGAATCGATTTCGAGAATCGGAAACCGACAGACGGGGGTCGACCCGTCGTGTGAAACCCCGGGATTGCGGGCGAAACGCCCCTACTCGAGCCCGAGGTAGGACCCCAGCGTCGTGAGCTCCGCCGGCGAGCGGCCGAACGCGTCGACGTCGTTGTCGTCGGTCGTGTTGTCGAACTTGAGCGAGCGGTACTGGTCGCCTCCCATCGGGAAGCCCGGGAGCACCCCGAGCGTCTTCAGCCCGACACCGGCGAGCCCCATCGGGAGCCCCACGATCCGGACGGATTTCCCCTCGCTCTCGTAGACCATCTCGGTGATCTCCCGGAGCGTGAGTACCTCCGGGCCACCGACCTCGTAGGTCTCGCCGACGTGACCATCATCGACGGTCGCCTCGGCGATCATCCCCGCGATGTCCTCGACCCAGATGGGCTGAAAGCGGGTCTTCCGGCCGCCGCCGGGCAGCGGGTACAGCGGGAGCCCGGGCGCGAACATCCCCTTCAGGCGCTTGGTGAAGGAGACGAACTCCCCGCCCTCGCCGAAGACCACGGAGGGCCGGAAGATCACCCACTCCAGGTCCGAGTCGCGAACGACCTGCTCCGCGCGGCCTTTGGCGCGGATGTAGTGGGTGTCCCCGTCGGGGTCCGCGCCCAGCGCCGACAGCTGGACGAACCGGTCGACGCCGTGTGCCTCGGCGGCCCGCACGCAGTTCTCCGTCCCGCCGCGGTGGACCTCGTCGTGGCGCTCGTTACCCCCCTTTGGCTCGAACAGCGGCGAGAGCGCCACCAGGTTCACCGCGGCGTCCTGCCCCTCGAAGTGGTCCTCGATGGAATCGTAGGCAGTCACGTCACCCATCGCCGTCTCCACGTCCTCGGGCAGCGCGCCAGGGTCCGGGTCCCGGGAGAGTGCCGTCACGTCGTGTCCCTGCTCGACCAGCTGTTCACAGAGGTACCGTCCGATGAACCCGCTGCCGCCTGCCACCAGGATATTCATGTCCACCCCTCGGGGCGGCTGACAGGTAAAGCTAACCGACTCCGTGCCGGTCGCAGGGAGTCGCGACGCCAGAACGGAGTCCCGGGCCGGGCAGCGACCGACCGACTTACCTGTCGCCCCCGCCAGGGGCGGGTATGCTCGTCACGCTGGAGGGGTTGGACGGCAGCGGGAAGACCTCCTGCATCGAGGCGCTCCGGGGGGACGGGGCGGTCCCCGCGGAGACGACGTTCACCCGGGAGCCGACCGGCTCCTGGTACGGCGACGCGGTCCGGCGCTCGCTGGGCGACGACGGCGCCGACCCGCTGGCGGAACTGTTCCTCTACACTGCCGACCACGCCGCCCACCTCGCCGACACGGTCGGGCCCGCCCTGGAGCGCGGTGAGCCGGTCGTCTCGGACCGTTACTCGGACTCGCGGTACGCCTACCAGGGGGCGACGCTGGCCGACCGGTTCGAGGACGCTCTCGACTTCGTCCGGTCGGTCCACCGCCCCTGGACGCGGTCGCCGGACCTGACGGTGTACCTCGACGTCGACCCCGAGACCGCAGCCCAGCGCGCCGGCGCCACCAACAAGTTCGAGACCGCCGACTACCTCGCAGACGTGCGCGAGAACTACGAGCGGCTCATCGAGGAGGAGCCGGACCGCTTCGTTCGGGTCGACGCCACGGATCCACGGGAGGTTGTCACCGAGCGGGTGCGCGGTATCGTGACCGGCGCGCTCTGAGGGGCGGAACGGTCGTGGCCGTGGCGGCCGGAGGACCGGCGGCTACCGCGAGCGGCGGGGCTGGCTGTCCCGGTCGCGGTACTGCTCGGGCAGGTCGACTTCGTCGGGAGCGGGCATCCAGAAGTAGTCGAAGGCGACCCCGACGGCCATCGGGAGGATGACGGTCACGCCGAACACCGCCGCCGGGCTCCCGAGGTTCGGGCCGACGCCGAGGCTACCGATCGCGAGCGTGAGCACGACCAGCAACAGCGGAACGAGGAGTGCGGTGTAGACCGCGCTCCCCCACCCAGTCTTCAGCCGGACCCGGAAAAAGCGGGTCGCGAGTGCCGTCGCCGCCGTGTTCACCAGCACGATGAACAACAGCCCCAGCAGTTCCAGCGATGTGGCCATACCTACTGTTGTGGCTGGACGGTCTTTGGCGTGTCGGCGCGTGGCCGCCGCGTGACGCCTATTCGAGACAGATGTAGGTCCGCGTGTCGGCCACGCCGTCCACGTCGCGCAGCCCGGTCGCGACGCCGTCTATCACGTCGTAAACCTCCCCGCCGACCGCCTCGACGATGATGTCGTACTGCCCGGCGACGACGTGTGCCTGCTCGACGGCGGCCTGGCCGCGGACCGCCTCCACCACGGTCGCCGCCTCCCCCGGGCTCGTCTTCACGAGAATGAACGCACGAACCATGGGTGTGGTACAGTATCACACACGCATAAAAATTGCCCACGGAAGCGGGGCGACCCCGAGGACAACTTTATGCACCTGTCCCCGCTATCACCGCTATGCGATTTGTTATCGTGGGTGCAGGCCGGGTCGGGATGCGGACCACCCGCACGCTGGCGGACAGCGGCCACGAGGTGGTCCTCGTCGAGCGCGACGAGGCCGCCGCAGCCGTCGCCCGCGAAGAGGGGTTCGAGGTCGTCGTCGGCGACGGTGCCATCGAGGAGACGCTGGTCGAGGCGGGGGTCGACACCGCCGACGCGCTCGGGGCGCTGACGAGCGACCTCAACGACAACTTCGTCGCCTGCATGATCGCCAAACAGCGGGGCTGTCGGACCGTCATGCGCGTCGACGAGGGCTACCGCGAGGGGATCTACCGGGAGTACGCCGACGACGTCGACGAGGTGGTCCACCCCGAGCGCCTGGGTGCCATCGTCGCCAAGAACGCCCTACTCGGGGGTAACATCCGCGCCATCGCCGACATCGCCCAGGACCTCCAGCTCGTCGAATTTACGATCACGGAGGCCTCGCCGATGCGCGGCTACACGCTGAGCGAACTCGAACTCCCCGGGGAGTGCCGGCTCCTTGCGTTCGGGAAGGCCGGCAAGCCGTTCGGGATCCCCGACCCCGACGAGTCGCTGGCGACCGGCGACCGGCTGGTCGTCCTCGCTGCGTTCGACACGCTCGGGAATGTCCGGGAGATCATCGCCGGCGACACCGGCGCGGCCGCACTCGGAGGTGCCTGACATGGTCAGAGCGTACGTCATGGTCAAAGCGAGAACCGGCGAAGCCGACCGGCTCAGGGAGAGCATCGAAACCGTCGAGGGCGTCGACACGGCCCACATCGTCGCCGGCGACGTCGACCTCATCGCGACCGTCGACGTCCCCTCGCCCGCCGACGTGAAAGACGTCGCCGCCACCCAGATCCAGGGGATCGACGGCGTCGAGGACACCCAGACGTACATCGCGATGGACTAGCGACTACTTTTTTGCGCCTCGGGTGGCCGGGGGCCACCGCTCGGCGCAAAAAACATGGTGAAAAACGCTACTCGCGCTCGGCCGAGCGCGAGCAGGGTCCTCGCGATGGGACCGAACGAGGGCTCGAAAGGGGAGCGAAGCGAGCCGTTCGGTGTCGGCGCGCGATAGAACGCGCGCCGGGCCATATTTTGTGCTCGTCGGCGCGCTACAGCGGCGTCCCGCCCTTCCGGCCGCCCTCCCCTTGGCTGGCGCCCTGGAGCAACTCGCCGACGACACCCTCGTAGTCGTAGCCCGGGACGACACTCTCCACGTAGGTTCCCTCGACGTACTCGGCGAAGGTCTTCGCGATGGCGGCGGCGCGGTCGGGGTCGTCGCGCTCGAACTGGAAGGTGACCACGACTTCCTCGCCGTCCTCCTCAAGGTCGAACGCCGACAGCGAAACGTCCGCCCGGGTGGCCTTCGGGGCATCCTCCAGCCGGCGGCGCATCGTGTCGAACCACCCCGACGCGACGGCCTCGCCCACCTCGTCGGCCGTCGCGGCCGCGACCGTGGGCGCCCGGACGGTCAGCGTGTAGCCGACCCGGCCACCCCCGAGGTCGGCCGCTGTCACTCGGCCGCCAAAGCGGCTCGTCGTCAGCCGGAACCCCTCCCCCTGACGCTCGAAGGCGTCGTGGCGCTCGAACGCCCGGACTGCACTCTCTGGCAACTCCTCGGTCATTGCCGCCTAATAGGAGACCTCCGGGCAAAAGCCCCCCGTTCCTGAGCGCTCGCGAGGGGCGGGCCACTCGCCTCCGTTCGAGTTGCTCCGTCGGGTGCCTCGCTCGGTCGTAGACTCTCGCAACCTTGCTGAATGCAGGGCGTACGCAGCAGGGTTGCGTTCGACGGGCGGGTGAGGAGAGGGGTTTATTCCTGCCCGGTGTCGAACGGTTGTATGTCGATCCTCGTGGCCTACGACGGGTCCCGCCCGGCACAGAAAGCGCTCAAGCGTGCGGTCAGGACCGCGGACGGCGAGGAGATCGTCCTGCTGCGGGTCATCGAAGCGGCCGACGGGATGATCGAGGCGGGGATAGATATCGTTCAGGAACGGCTCAAGGAGGTCCAAAACCGGAAAACGACCGAGTTGTCCGAGGATGTCACGGAAGTGCTGGAGACAGAGGATTTGGACCTCCGGATCGAAACCGTCGTCGGGAAGCCCTCGAGGGAGATCGTTTCGTTCACGGAGGAAAACGACGTCTCGGAGATCGTCATCGGGAGCCACGGCCGGGAGGGTGTCTCTCGTGTGCTACTGGGAAATGTCGCCGAAAACGTCGTCCGACGCGCCCCGGTGACAGTCACCGTCGTTCGTTGACTCGGGTTCGTAT
>JAZKSZ010000139.1:0-6193 GCA_036625795.1 Haloarculaceae archaeon | reverse complement strand
CCTCGGTGGAGAGGTCGCCGGCGGAGATGATGTCGTCGATCTTGAGCACGAGGTTGGCGGCCTCCGTCGCGGAGGAGACGGCCTGGCGCTTGGCGTGGGCGGGCTCGACGATGCCCGCCTCGAAGGCGTCCTCGATGTCGCCGCTGAAGACGTTCAGGCCCGCCCGGACCTGGCCGTCGTCGTGGGCCGAGCGCAGGTCGACCAGGGTGTCGATGGGGTCGAGCCCGGAGTTCTCCGCGAGCGTCCGCGGGACGACATCGAGCGCGTCGGCGAAGGCCTCGACGGCGAGCTGTTCGCGGCCGCTGATGCCGTCCGCGTAGTCGCGCAGCCGGGCGGCGACCTCTGTCTCGGGGGCGCCACCGCCGGGCAGGACTGTCCCCTCGGCGATGGTGTCGCCGACGACGTCCAGCGCGTCCTGGACGCCGCGCTCGATCTCGTCGACGACGTGCTCGGTCGAGCCCCGCAGGTACAGGGTGACGCCGTGGGCGCCCTCGCCGCCCTCGACGACGTAGTGGCCGGCGCCCTCGTCGCGGGTGACCGTCCCCGAGCCGAGGTCCTCGGCGGTCGCCGTCTCCAGGTCCGAGACGATGTTCGCGCCGACGACCTCGCGGAGGAACTCGAGGTCAGACTTCTTCACGCGGCGCATCCCCAGGATGCCCTCCTTGGCGAGGTAGTGCTGGACCATGTCGTCGACGCCCTTCTGGCAGATGACGACGTCGGCCCCGAGGTCGACGACCGCGTCGACCATCTCCTTGAGCTGCTCTTCTTCTTGGGCGATGAAGTCCTGGAGCTGGTCGGGGTCGGTGACGCTGACTTGGGTGTCGACGTCGGCCTCCTCCAGTTCGAGCGGCGAGTCGAGCAGGAGGATGTCCCCCTCGGCCTCGGTGGGCATGTCCTCGTGGAGGGGGTCCTTGTCGATGATGCTGCCCTCGATGAGTTCGGAGTCGCCGGCGGAGCCGCCGGTCGCGGTCTCCGTGTTCAGGTAGGCCAGGTCGACGACGTAGGAGCCGTCGTCGGCCTCGACGGTGACCGCGCGGGCGGCGTCGACCACCAGGCTCGCCAGCGTGCCCTTGTGCTGTTCGGCGCCCTTCCCGGTCATCGAGGTCTCGGCGACCTTCCGGAGGATCTCCTCGTCCTCGCGGTCGACCTCGACGGCCATGTCGTCGACCTCTTCCCGGGCTCGCTCGGAGGCCATGGTGAAGCCCTTGATGATCGCGGTGGGGTGGATGTCCTGCTCGAGCAGTTCCTCGGCGCCCTTGAGCAGTTCGCCCGCGACCGACACGGCGGTGGTCGTCCCGTCGCCGGCCTCGTCCTCCTGTGTCTCGGCGACCTCGACGATCATCTCCGCGGTGGGGTTGTCGATGTCCATCTCGTCGAGGATGGTGACGCCGTCGTTGGTGACGACGATGTCGCCGAGGGAGGTGACGAGCATCTTGTCCATCCCCTTCGGACCGAGCGTCGACCGGACCGACTCGGCGACGGCACGGGCCGCGGCGATGTTGTGCTCCTGGGCACTCTCGTCTTTCATCCGCTGGGCGTCCTCGCCCAGTACGATCATCGGCTGGCCCTGCATCTGCTGTTGACTCATAATCAAGCGAAGCTTTGTCTGTGGTTCTATATAAAGGATGCGGTTAGCGGCCGCCACCGTCACGTACCCGTCGCCGCCGGACACACCTCTCAGAGGGGGGATCTCCGGCCTGTCGACGGGCCGTCCGTGTCGGTACTGCTCCCCCCGTTTTTGTACCACACCCCTGCCAGGAGGGAACGACGTGGTGACGCTACTGGCCGCGGCCACCCGCCACTGGACCGCTGTCGGGAGTGTTTTGTCGTTGCTGCCCGAGGGGAGGGTATGACAGAGCTGTTCGAGCCCCTCGAGGTGCGCGGGACCACGCTCCCGAACCGCGTGATGGTGTCGCCGATGTGTCAGTACTCCTGTGAGGACCGCGACGGCGTGGCGACGGAGTGGCACCGCGTCCACCTCGGTTCGCGCGCGGTCGGCGGCGCCGGCGTGGTGATGACCGAGGCGACCGCCGTCGAGCCCAGAGGGCGGATCTCCCCGGAGGACCTGGGGATCTGGACCGACGAGCAGGCCCAGGCGCTCGCGCATGTTACCGAGTTCATCCGCGAGCAGGGCAGCGTCCCCGCGATCCAACTGGCACACGCCGGCCGGAAAGCCTCGACCAGCCGTCCCTGGGAGGGCCACGACCCGCTGGGCCCCGAGGAGGGTGGCTGGGACGCGGTCGGACCGACAGGGACGCCCTGGCCCTACGACGGCGAGCCGCCGGAGACCGCGCGGCTGGACCAGGAGGGCATCGAGTCGGTCATCGACGCCTTCCGGGCGGCGGCCCGGCGGGCCCGCGAGGCCGGCTTCGAGGTCGCGGAGGTCCACGGCGCCCACGGCTACCTGCTGCACGAGTTCCTCTCGCCGGTCACCAACCGACGGGAGGACGACTACGGCGGCGACTTCGAGGGCCGGAGCCGCCTCATCAGGGAGGTCACCGCCGCAGTCCGCGAGGTCTGGCCCGGCGACAAGCCGGTCTTCGTCCGGATCTCCGCGACGGACTGTCTCGCGGACCGCGAGTCATGGACCGTGGAGGACTCCGCGCGGCTGGCCGACCGACTCCACCACGCCGGCGCCGACCTCGTCGACGTGAGCTCCGGCGGGATCGTCCCCGACTCCCACCCCGACTACACCGGCCCGAACTACCAGCTCCGGTGGGCCGAACACGTCCGCGAGGCGAGCGACTCGGAGGTTGCCGTCGGCACGGTCGGCGGGATCACGACTGCCGAGCAGGCGCAGGCGGTCGTCGCGAACGACCGCGCCGACCTGGCCATCGTCGGCCGCGAGCACCTCCGTGACCCGTACTTCACGATGCGTGCGGCGCAGGACCTGGACGCGACCGACGAACTCGAGGGGCCGCCGCAGTACTACCGCGCGTTCGGGTTCTGAGCCCGTCCAGCGGTCGGATACGTCGACGGCGGCGTGGCTGCAGCAGGCGCCGTCTACGTGGTGTGTGTTACCAGTTGACGATCCACTTTAGTAGGTGGGAACAGAGCCCTCTGTCGGGCGTACAGCGACACGGGGCAGAGCGACCCGGCGGCCACCGCCGGTTGCGGCTGTGCGCCTACCAGCCACCACCTGCGCGGCTGTTTCCTGGTGCCCGCCATCCGCCCGCCCGGCAACCGGCGCGAGCGGATGGCCGGGGTGCCCGCGGAGCCGGCGTCCTGCGACGATTCGCTTCCGTTAGAAGCGTCGTGGGGATGCTCCGCTGGCGAGCGCACGGGACGCTCGCCGGGCGGTTCGCGAGAGAAGCGCCAGGACTGGGATTTGAACCCAGAATCCCATACGGGAACACGCTTTCCAGGCGTGCGCCTTACCAGATTCGGCCATCCTGGCCCGTTACGAAGTTGCAGGGGACGCCGATTAATCGCTTTCGTTCCCTCGTGGTGAGGAGCGGTCGCCAGGACTGGGAGTGAGCAGCCGCCACGCGGCTGCGAGCCTCGCGGGACGCCCCGCGTCCCGCGGCGTTTGAACCCAGAATCCCATACGGGAACACGCTTTCCAGGCGTGCGCCGTACCAGACTCGGCCATCCTGGCTCGCATCCGGCGATAGCGGGACGGCGGCTTAAGACCTTTCGTTCCCTGCGAGCCGCGGCCTGAGGGCGTGGGCTGCGAGCGCCGTGACCGCGAGCACCGCGACGGCCACGCCGGCCTTCACCGTCAGCGCCACGCTCCCGTCGGCCACGAGCTCGTACCCCTGGACGAGCACCAGGAAGGTGAGCCCGCCGACGACGCCCCACAGCAGGCTGTCCTTCCGTCTGACCGCCATCGCTGTCACGCTGTCACTGCCGCGCGGCGATGGCCTCGATCTCCACCCCGACGCCCGCCGGCAGGTCCTCGACAGCGACTGCGCTCCGCGCCGGGGGTTCGCCCTCGAAGAAGGTCTCGTAGGTCGTGTTCATCGCCTCGAAATCCCCGATGTCGTCGAGGTAGACCGTCACCTTCAGCGCGTCCGCGAGACTCGAGCCCGCGGCCTCGAGCACCGCCTGGACGTTCTCCAGGGCCTGCTCGGTCTGGACGTCGATGGCCGCCTCGTCGAGCAGGTCGCCCTCGGGGGTCAGCGCTATCTGCCCCGCGGTGAAGACCAGGTCGTCGGTCACGGCCCCCTGGCTGTACGCCCCGACTGCCGCCGGTGCCTCGTCCGTACTGACTGTGTCGCGCATGACCGTGTGTGCGCGAGCCACCGTCAAAACGGTGCCGGCGCCGGCCCGGTCGGTGATGACGACGCACTTCCCGACACCCGTTCGCACCCCTGCCCGCCGACCGCCCGGCGCTCAGGGGTCCGCGAGCGCCTCGCGGACCTGCCGTTCGGTCCGCTCGACCGTCCCCGAGTTGTCGATCGCGTGGTGGTCCCGCTCCAGGGGCTCGAATTCGGCGGCGATGCTCCGGTAGTCCTCGAACTCGGCCTCGCTGGGGTCGTCGGTCCGGGCGGCGATCCGCTCGCGGACCACCGACTCCGGGCAGGTCACCCGCAAAAATACTGCGGGGATGCCGACGTCCTCGGCGACGCTCGCGACCCCGTCCCGGAGGGTGACTGAGCGGTAGGTTCCGTCCAGCACCACCGACTCGCCCGCGGCCAGGCGCTCGCGGGCTCGCTCGCGCAGCTCCGCGTAGACGCGCCTGACCTCCTCGTCGGTGTAGCCGGGGTCCGCGAAGAGGTCCTGCCGGACGATGTCGGTCCGGAGCACCGCCGCGCCGAGCTCCTCGGCGGCGGTCCGGGCGACGAGGCTCTTGCCCACGCCCGGTGGACCGCAGACCACCACAAGCACCGGCTCCTCAGCCACGGCCGCCACCCTCCGCTCCGGCTGCCGTCGCCTGCTCCGCGTCCCGCCGTGTCCCCGTGGACGCCAGCATACCCGGCCCTCCCGTGTCCGACCAAATCAAACCTCCGGGTCTTCCGCTCTCGACATCCGGCGACGCCGACGACACGCCGACAGCGACACCGTCCACCGCCGACCGGCGCTACCGCTCGGCCAGCAGGTCCGCGATGGCCGCCCGGTAAGAGGCGACAGTGTGCTCGACCTCCGGCAACCAGACGTCCTGGTAGGAGGGATGAAGGACCGGCACGACGCGCACTCCCAGGTCCGGGCAGTCGACCGGCTCCAGCACGTGCTCGATGAACCCATCGATTTCTTTGCCTTCGAGGGCAAGAACTGAGCGGGTGGCGTGTTTGCCCGTCGGGACGACGACGCGGGGGTCGACGGTCCCGACCTCCTCGCGGAGGTACGGCCGGCAGTTGGCCCGCTCCTCCGCGGTCGGCTCGCGGTTGCTTCCCTCCCCGTCGCCCGGAAAACACTTCACGGCGTTGGTGTAGTAGGCGTCGGGGTGGCCGACGGCGGCCATCAGCTCGCGGACCCGCCGGCCGGAGTGCCTGGAGGTGTAGGCGAGGCCCGTCCAGTTGCCCCCGCGCCAGCGGTCCGCCCCCGGGTCACCTGCCCCCGGTGCCTCGCCGACGACCATCACCTCGGCGTCGGCGGGGCCGTTCCCCCACGAGATGCACTCGCGGGTTTCGACGAGGGCGGGACAGCGCCGACAGTCCGCGGCGAGGGGGTTGCGCGTCTCGGGGTCGGGGGAGGCGGGGTCGGGCATCCGTCCCGCGTCAGTCGCCGCTGGGGGTGCCCTCGGGGGCCAGCTTGTCGGCGTGTTTCGATTCGAGTTTCTCGAGCTTCGGCGGGATCTGCATCCGGCAGTAGGGCTGGTCGGGGTTCTTTTCGAAGTAGTTCTGGTGTTTCTCCTCGGCGCGGTAGAACGTCTCCAGGCGCGTGACCTCCGTCACGACGTCGTCGTACTCCCCGCTTGCCTCCAGTTCCTCGATGTAGTCTTCGATGGCCTCACGCTGGGCCTCGTCGTGATACAGGACAATGGAGCGGTACTGCGAGCCGACGTCCGGCCCCTGGCGGTCCTTCGTCGTCGGGTCGTGAACGGTGAAAAAGACCTCCAGCAGGTCCTCATAGCTCACCACGTCGGGGTCGTAGGCCACCTGGACGACCTCGGCGTGGCCGGTCGACCCGGAGCAGACTTCGCGGTAGCCTGGGTCCTCCGTGTGGCCGCCGGCGTAGCCCGAGACCACCTCGCGGACGCCGCGCACGCGCTCGAAGGCCGCCTCGACACACCAGAAACAGCCGCCGCCGA
>JAZKSZ010000138.1:0-6207 GCA_036625795.1 Haloarculaceae archaeon | reverse complement strand
CGTCATCCAGTTCATCCACGCCAAGAACAAGGACGTCTCGCTGGCCCACACCCTCCGGCTCAACGACCCCGACGACTTCACGCACAACTCCTTCGCCGACGCGCTGGAGGAGGCCCGCGAACTGATCGACGACGAGGGGCGGGTGCCCGAGCACCTGCGCAACGCCGTCGAGGGTCACCTCTCGAATTTCAACATCTCCGTGGGCATCACCGACGAGTTCATGGACGCCGTCAAAGAGGGCGAGGAGTTCACCTTCACCAACCCCCGGACCGGCGAACCCCACGTCGCCACGCCGCAGACGAAGGAACTGTACGAGATGTTCGACCTCGGGGAGTACGTCGAGGTCGGCGAGGAACTGTCCGTTCCCGCGGAGCTCGTCTGGGAGCGCATCGTCGAGGGCGCCCACGAGAACGGCGAGCCCGGCGTCATCTATCTTGAACGGGTGAACAAACAGCACTCCTTCGACGTCGAGGAGCACCCCGAGCACCGTATCCTCGCAACGAACCCCTGCGGCGAGCAGCCGCTCGAGGAGTACGAGGCCTGCAACCTCGGCCACATCAACCTCTCGACGCTCGCGGCCGAGGACTCTCCCGACTGGCGGGTGTGGTCCGAGCGTCACGCCAGCGCGTACGACACCCAGGCCGAGGCCATCGGTGCCTTCCTCGAGGAGGCAATCGACTGGGAGGAGTTCGACCGCCGGATCGAACTCGGCACGCGCTTCCTGGAGAACGTGGTGACGATGTCGGACTTCCCGGTCCCGGAGATCGAGCAGAAGGTCCGGGAGATGCGGAAGATCGGGCTGGGGATCATGGGCCTGGCCCAGCTGTACATCCAGCTCGGCATGAAGTACGGCAGCGACGCCTCCAACGAGGTCGCCCGCCAGCTGATGGTCCACATCAACCACGGCTCCAAGCGGGCCAGCCACGAACTCGCCGAGGAGCGCGGTTCCTTCGCGGAGTGGGACAACTCCAAGTTCGCCGACCCCACCTCCTATTCGGAGTGGTTCGAGCACCACACCGGCGAGGACGCCGCGGAGTGGGCCGACGGCTACCCCATCCGCAACCACAACACGACCACCATCGCCCCCACGGGCACGACCTCGATGGTGGGCAACACCACGGGGGGCTGCGAGCCGGTCTACAACGTCGCCTACTACAAGAACGTCTCCGACGACGTGCAGGGCGACGAGATGCTCGTGGAGTTCGACGACTACTTCCTGCGGGTGCTCGAGGAGAACGGCATCGACGTCGAGACCGTCAAGCAGGAGGCCCAGGAGCAGATGGCCGACAACGCCTTCGACGGCGTCGAGGGCCTGTCGACGGTGCCGGACGCCATCGGCGAGCTGTTCGTCACGACGGGTGACCTCTCCGCAAAGGAGCACGCGGGCGTCCAGGTTGCCTGCCAGGAGGGCGTCGACTCCGCCATCTCGAAGACCGTCAACGCCCCCAACGATTCCACCGTCGAGGACGCCGCCGAGGTCTTCCAGTACATCTACGACCACGGCGGCAAGGGCGTGACCTACTACCGCGACGGCACCCGTTCGAAGCAGGTGCTGACCACCCGCGCGAAGAACACCGAGTTCGCCGACGAGAGCGAGGCCGCGGAGGCGCTGGTCGAGCAGATCGAGGAGGTCTTCGGCGGGATCGAGGCCTTCGTCGAGAGCGAGGAGGTCCAGGCGGTCATCGACGACCAGGTCGAGGAGCTGCTGAGCGCGGCCGACCGGGCCGAGGAGTTCGCCCAGAAGCAGGACCGGCCGGACGTCCTCCACGGCGTGACCCAGCGCATCGACACCGGCTACGGGAAACTCTACGTCAACATCAACGAGGACCCCGAGGCCGACCGGCCCTTCGAGCTGTTCGCGAACATCGGCAACTCCGGGGGCTTCACCGCCTCCTTCACCGAGGCGCTCGCGAAGACCATCTCGACGGCGCTCCGGGCGGGCGTCGACCCCTGGGAGATCGCCGACGAGCTCCAGGGGATCCGCTCGCCGAAGGTCGCCTGGGACAAGGGCGAACAGATCCAGTCGATCCCCGACGCCATCGGGACGGCGATGCGCCGCTATCTCGAGGGCGACGTCGAGCGGGCCTACCCCCAGCAGCAGACGCTGGAGGAGACGGCCGAAGAGACTGACGCCGGGGACGGCAGTGACACTGGAACCGGGGCTGACGCCGACGCGGCCCAGTCCGAACCGATAACCGGGCCGGAGCCCGACGGCGGCGTGACCAGCGAGGCCGGCACCGCGCCGGCAACCGAGGCCGCGGCCGAGAGCAGGGGCGACGACCAGGCACTCATCGACGCCGGCGAGAGCCCGGAGTGTCCGGAGTGTGGCTCGATGTCGCTGTACTACTCCGAGGGCTGCAAGACCTGCGAGTCCTGTGGCTGGTCGGAGTGCTGAGCCCGGCCCGTCGGTCGCCGACGGGCTCGCCTGGCTCGCCGGCAAGCGTGTGACACTCGGGGCCGTCGCGCTCGTCGTCGCGGTTTTCGCGCTGCAATCACTCGTCAGCGCCGCGTACGGCCTCGAGGGGTGGACCTACATTTTCGTCGCCGACGACACCCTCTCGCCGGGGTGGGTGCTCGCCCCCTTTTCCCACCGGAGCCTCGGGCACCTGCTCTCGACGCTGACCGTCCTCGTCGTCTACGGGGCGCTCGCGGAAGCGACGCTTGCGGAGCCGCGCTATTTCCTGTTCTGTCTCGGAGCCGCCTACGTCTCGATGGCAGCCCAGGTGGCGAGTTACGCGGCCGGCGAACCAGGCCTGGGGACGCTCGGCGCGAGCGGCGTCGCGCTCGGAGCGGTCGCCTACGTCACGATGCGCACGCTTCTCGGTGGCGGACTGCTCGATCCGGCGACGGAGGTCGACTGGGTCTTCGCGCTCTCGGGGGCGTTCATCGTCGGCTACCACCTCGCCAACGACTTCTTGCCGGGCTTTACCCCGCTGTCGGGGACGGCACCCTACGGCCACGCGGCGGGCATCATGGTCGGGATGGCGGTGGCGCTGTGGGAACTCGGGCGGGCGGAAGGCACAAGCCGGACGGGGTCGTGACTCCGCGCATGGACGACGCCGGCGGCGACAGGGGCGAAGATGGGACGGGTGGACGCCCGTGTCCGGCCTGCGGGCGGGCGATGTACCGTCGCCACTGCAAGTACGTCTGCCCGAGCCACGGCGTCGTCTTCGACTGCTCGGATACCTTCTACTGACCGTTACTGCCCTGCTACGGACGGGTCACTGACCGCCCGAGGACCGCCCGCCCGCGCCGGCGACGTGGTTGTACACCGGGCCGGCGAGGACGAGCAGCGCCAGGCCGGCGGCGGCAGCCACGAGCTCCGGGGAGGGGCGGACGGCTGACAGGGAGAGCCGGCGCATCGAGTCGCCAGTCAGGACGGCGACGGTCGCCCAGGGTACCTCGCCGACGACGGTCCCGACGAGGAAGGTTCCCGTCGACATCCCCGACAGGCCGGCGCCGTAGGAGACCGCGTCGCCCGGCAGCGGAAGCAGGCGGGCCGCGAGCACGCCGCGGAGCTCCCCGACGGTCCGGACCAGTCGGTCACCAGCCGTCGCGAAGGGGGCGAGCAGTCCCGCCTCCGCATCCGCACGGCGAGCGATCAGGAACGGCGGGAGGTTCGAGAGCCCGGTACCCGCCAGCGCGACCGGGAGCCCGACCGCGGGGCCGTAGAGATAGCCGACGAGGACCGCGAGTGCCGTCACCGGCCACAGGAGGAACGGGCGGACCAGATAGACGGCACCGAGGACGGCGACGAAGACGACCGGGTCGGCGGTCAGGCCGGTCAGCCGGTCGACGAGGACTCGCGGCGAGAGGGTCAGCGCCGCCAGCAGGGCGACCGCTACCAGCCCCGCGACGCCGAGAGCCTGTCGACGGGCGGCCGGCTCCATACACGCCCGGCCGGCCGGCCCGGACAAACGCTTTGTGGTGGGCGGGCCAACGACCGACGTGGCGCGCACTGACCACGAGACCGTCGAGCTCGGGGTGGAACTGCTCGCCCACCTCGAACACGCCGAGCTCGACCTCGCGGAGGCGGTCGACCGGGTCGAGACCGTCACGAGCGACCCCCACCTCACCCGGGAGATCCTCGACACCGCCGAACTCCGCGGGGTCATCGACAGGGAGAACGGGGTGGTCCGGCCACAGACCGGCGACTACGTCAGCTTCGAGGCCGACGTCGTGGCCCGGGAGGGGGAGTTTACCTGCCGGCGGTGTGGCGCGAGCATCTCGACGGGTCATTTCGTCCAGTTCGAGGCCGGCGAGCACGGCCCCTTCGGCTCCTCGTGTATCAGGAAGGTGACCGGGCGGGAGTGACGCCCGCGGGAGACAGCGCGGCCGCTCGCGCTGCTGGCAGCGACTGTCAGCGCCCCTGCCGGAGTTCCTCGATGAGCCGTTCGACGGTCTCGCCCTGCTTCTGGACGGCCTGGCGCTGTCGGTCGACGGTCTCCTGGTACTGTTCGAGGATCTCGTTTTGCCGCTTGACCGCTTGGGTCAGGCGGTCGACCTGGGCTTTCAGCTCCTCGAACTCCGCCGGGTCAACGGCTGCGTCCGCAGCACCGCTTCCCGACCCGGCATCCGGGTCTCCGGTCGACGCCGCCTGGTCGGCGGGAGTCGGCGTTACTGTCCCGTCGGCGGGGTCGCGGTCGGAGCCGGACCGCTGGTCGCCACCTGACGGCGTCTCGCCGGGGTCGGTCGCCGCCCCGGCTCGCTCCTCGCTGCCGGCCTGGGCCCCCCCGGCGTCCGGTCCACTTCCCGTATCACGTCCAGTGGGGGAGCGGTTCCCGGCGTCCGCGTCCGCCCCCGAGTCTGCTCCGGCGTCCGAGCCAGCGCCAGCCTCGGCGTCCAGCCCGGCGTCCGAACCCTCGCCGACCAGCGGCGAGATCCCCTCGCTGAAGCCGATGTCGTCGCCGCCCGACTCGTCTTGCTCGTCGTCCTCCTCCTCGCCGACGGCCGCGTTCAGTTCCTCCAGCGAGGCGACGTCGTGGTACGCGAACAGCGCGTCCTGGAGCGTTTCGCGAACCATCGGGGCGTCGTCGTTGGGTGCCTTGATGCGTTCGGGCCGCCCGTCGACCGCGAGGACGACCTGGGTCGCGACGCTGCCCTCCTCGAAGGACAGCCCCGTGACGTCCGCGTACGGGAACTCCTCGAAGTCCGCGTCCCAGACTTGGGTCCCGACGTGTTTGACCAGGCGGGCGTCCGTGACCACGAGCGAGAGCTCGCTGAACCGGAAGACGCCGGTGACCGACTCTGCCGGGTCGATGACCCCCGCGGTGGTGAGGATCCCGTCGAGCAGCCGTTCGAGCACTGCCTCGGTCCGCCTCCCCGGGACGGTAAAGGAGTCGCTCCCGTCGACGTACTCCAGGACGAACTTCGTCTTCCGGCGTCCCTCGGAGACCTCCAGCGTCTCGACGTCGTGGGAGAAGACCTCGACGCCCTCGTCGCTCAACAGCCCCTCGCCGCGGTACAGAAGCGTCCGTGACTGCGTGAAACAGACCACGTCCTCGTCGCCGAGGCTCACGGCCGTCTCGATGTCCTCGTCACCGAGGCGGTTCCTGACGAGGCTCGGTATCTCCATGGGGGAGTGTACCTGTCGTCGGATATAAAACCGGGGGTGAGAGGCGTTCGTGTGGGCCTGTCGGAGGCGAGACCCGCTCGGCCGGTCACTCCAGCGCCCGGCCGATAGTCCCACGCCACTCCGCTACGGTCGCGGCGTCGACCGACAGCTCTGTCCCGTCGACCGAGAGTGAAAGCGCCCCGGAGCCGTCGGCCGCTCCGAGGTCGACGACCGGCGCGACGCCCTCGAAGGCCTCGCGGACGCCCGCGGGGTTGGTCGTCTCCACGACGACCCGGCCCGGCTGCTCGTGGAAGAGGTGACCGGCCGAGGGGAGCGAGACGGTCGCGCCGGCCCCGTCGTGGACCATCTCCGCAAGCGTCACCGCGAGCCCGCCGTGGCTGGCGTCGTGGGTGGCAAGTGTCGTCTCGCGGTTCGCCACCGCAGTCACCGCCCCGACGAGGGCCGCGGGCCGCTCGGGCAGGCCGGGGTACCGGTCGCTCCCGCCGAACTGGGTGAGATACTCCGAGCCGCCCAGCCGCGGGTCCGCGCTCGCGCTCGGTCCGTCGAGGGCTCGGTCCCCGACCACGAGCAACTCGCCCTCGCCCGCCAGGGAGAGCGGCGGCGCGTCGTAGCCGTCTTTCGTCCCGACCATC
>JAZKSZ010000137.1:0-6217 GCA_036625795.1 Haloarculaceae archaeon | reverse complement strand
CAGTTCCAGGAGACCGTCCAGGGTGACTCGCTGTTCGGCGCGACGGCCCCCGAGATCTTCGTCGGCCGGTCGGATTACCCGAGCGTCTCGACCGGTCTGCTCTCCCCGATGGACCGGGACGCGGACCCCGGAAGCTACGCCACTGGCGGTCACTGGTACCGCAAGGGCCTCGACATCAACGACGTCCTCCAGCGCCGGACGGGGCTGCTGAACTCCACCCGGTCGACGGGAGTCGACGTCACCGACGTCTGGGACGGGTTCGTCGGCGTCCAGCGTGAGGTTGCCATCGCCGACCACCCCGTCGACGTGGAGGTCGGCCTGAGCGACGAGCCGGACCTCGACCTGACGCTCGACGACATCCAGACCCCGACCGGGCCGCGAGCGCGCGCGACCTCCGCCGACCTGGCCGAGAACCCACACGTCCCGCGGCCGGTCGAGAAGACCCTCGAGGACGACGACTGGCAGGCCGAGGGAGCCATCACCTACCTCTACCGCCGGGACTTCGACGTCTACGACATCAACACGATCCTCTCTGCGGGTGCGCTCGGACAGGGTCGGAACCGTCGGCTCGTCCCGACGCGGTGGTCCATCACCGCCGTCGACGACACCGTCGGACAGTACCTCCGCGGCCAGGTCCGCTCCTCGCCCTCGGTCGACGAGGTCCAGGTCTGGCATAACGCCTACCTCGGGAACGACTACTGGGTGATCCTGGCGCCGGGCAACTGGGAGTTCGAGCTCGTCGAACTCAAGGCACCGGGGAGCGTCTGGAATCCCGAGCCCGACGGCGCCTACTACATGGCCGCCGACAGCGAATCATACGAGGGCCGGACCGATTACGTCGACGAGACTGCGGGAGCGTACTACGCCACCCGACTAGGCGTGCTCGAGCACCTCGCGTCGGTCGACCGCCAGGCGACCTGTCTCGTGGTCCGGCACGCGAGCGAGGAGTACTGGGCACCGGTCGGCGTCTGGCAGATCCGCGAGGGGATCCGGGACGCCTTCGAGGGCGAGCCGGCGGTCGCCGAGTCCTTCCACGGTGCGGTCCGCCAGCTCGCCCCGCAGTTGCCGGTGTCACTGGATGCGCTCCGGCGGAAGTCGGAACTCGTCGCGGGCGTCCAGTCACAGCTTACCGACTTCTGACCCGTCCTACTCCTCGGCGGTCGGAACTGGCCCCGTGCCGACAGCCTCCTGCACGGCGTGCTCGAACTCCTGTCTGGTCGCGAAGTAGGGGACGTCGACGTCATCAAGCACGTCTGCGAGTTTCTGCGGACCGTCGGGCGTCCGGACCGTCGTTTCGCCCTCCCGTTCGATGACGGTGCTCTTCTCGATGCCGTACATCAGGCGGGCGGATACCCGCGCCAGCGGAGCACCCTCGACGGGCTCGCCCTCGCCGAGTGCGACAGCCGGCTCCTCCTCGTCGTCGCTGTCCTCGTCTGCCATACTGGCGGCTTCTCGGCGGCGGCGATTAGTGTTTACGACTCGCAACTCGTCGCCGTCAGACGGGCGTCTGACGGGGAGTTTTGACGGCTCGCTACCTAGCAATGGGCATGACTAGCCTGACTGACGTCTACGACGGCGGGGTCGGGGCCGTCGTTGACCGCCGTCAGCGGGCCCTCGGGGCGGGCGTGTTCGTCCTCGGTGCGGCCATGGTCGTCGCGGCTATCCCGGTGGCGACGACGGGGCTCGCCGACCTGCTCGGGCTCGGAACCTACGAGGCTCGCGAACTGGCCGGCATCCTCGCCGGCGTTGGGCTTCCGGCAGTGTTCGTCGGCATCTTCGCAGTCCTGCCCGCCCCGAAGACGGTCCGCGCGCTCGCCGCCATCGGCGCCAGCATCGCACTCCTCGGTGTCGCGATCTTCGCCTTCGCGTACCCGACCCGGTGGATCCCGGCCGACCCGGGGCTGACTGTCGTCACCATCCTCGTCTACTCGCTGGGGACGCTCGCGACCTTCTGGTGTCTGTTCGTCGGGCTCGCGACGTTCAAAACGCGCAACGACCCCGGCGGGACCGCGCGGCTCGACGTCACCGAAGCGGGGACGGTCCGGGTCGTCAGCGACGACACCGGGCCGGGGTTGAGCGGCGTCGGCCTCTCCGGGACGCCCGACGGGGGCGTCGAAACCCAGACGAACCGCGAACCGGCGGGTGACGGCGGAAGCGTCGCCGACCCCGCAGCCGAACCGGACACGGTAGACGCTGCCGTCACCCGCGGCCAGCCCGACCCGTACTGTGGGAACTGCGCCCACTTCGAGTACGTCCGCGCCGACGGCGACCTCACACCCTACTGCGGGTTCCACGACGAGCTCATGGAGGATATGGACGCCTGCGAGCAGTGGCGGCCCAACGACCAACCGTGAAATTAAACACGGCCGGCCGGTAGGGAGGGACATGGAATTCTGCGACGAGTGCGGCTCGATGATGAAGACGGAGGACGGCCGGTGGGTCTGCGGGAGCTGTGGCTTCGAGAAGTCCCGCGACGCCGAGCAGGAGGCGGCGATGACGACCACGCAGGGCCAGGAGGAGACCGAGCTCGTGGACATGAGCGAGACGGACGAGGAGGCCATCGGCCCCACGACCAGCGCCCGGTGTCCGGAGTGTGGCCACGACCGGGCCCGCTACGAGATGAAGCAGATCCGGGCGGCCGACGAGTCCGAAACACGGTTTTTCACCTGCACCGAGTGTGGCCACAAGTGGCGCGAGGACGACCACTGAATGGCCGACCCGCCGTACCCGACCGTCGAGGTTCCGGACGGCTGGGAGCTGAGCGAGGAGACCGTCGAGACGCTGTTCGACCTCCCGACCATGTCGGTCCGTGGGGCGAGCCGGCGGTACGAGGACCGCGCGGGTCGTGACGCGCTCGCGGACGCGACCGACCCGCCCTACGACGAGACGCTGCGGTTCTTCGCGGCGACGCGCCTCGCCTTCGAGCCCGGCCTCCCGCCCGGGACGCTCCCGGCGAGCATCCTTCCGTCGGTCAGACAGCAGGCCAGGCGGAGTTTCAAGCAGCGGCTCCGCGACCGCGGTGTCTCCCGCCTCTCGCGCGGCCGCTCGGAGCGGCTCAGGGTCGACGGCTCGCGGGTCCGCGCCCGTAGCTACACCGGCACCGTCGACACCCCGGATAGTCAGACCCTCCCCGTCGAGGGGTGGCTCGCCGCCTGGCACGACGACGACTTCTTCGTCGTTACCGGCGGCTACCCGGACGGTCGGCTGGTGGACGTCTTCGGGCTCGAGGGCACCGACCACTTGCTCTCCATCCCGCCGCGGGACTACCGCGACGACTTCTTCGACCTCCTGCGGGGCGTTCGCTGAGCCCTGCGAGCGCGGTGCCGGCGCTACACGTTCCGGGCGAACATGAGGTAGCCCGTGTGCCCCACGCCCGTCGTAGAGGGTCTCGTGCCGCGCTCCTCGAACTCCATCTCCCGCTGGATGGTCTCCAGGGTCTCGACCTCGGCCAGACCGGCCCGGCGCGCGGCCTCGACGGCGTCCCGGGTCGCCTCCACGAAGGGGGAGTAGACAGCGACGAAGCCGCCGTCGACGAGCAGCGACGGAACCCGCTCGACGACCGCCGGCGCGTCCGCGGTGTCGAGCGTCACCGTTTCGAACTGCCCGAGGTCGGGCAGGTGAGCCGCCACGTCCCCGGTCCGCACGTCGACCCGGTCGGCCACGCCTGCAAGTTCCATGTTCTCGCGGGCGACCTCGGCGAAGTCCGGGTCGCGCTCGTAGGTGACGACGTCCGCGCCGACGCGACCGAGCGAGGCCGCGAGCACGCCGGTCCCGGTGCCGGCGTCGAGGACGCGGTCGCCGGAACCGATGCCGGTGTGTCCGAGTACGAGCCCGATGTCGCGGGGGAGCATCGGCGCGCCGGTCCGCTCCAGGTGGTGAAACAGGTCCGGACCCCGCAGCTCGCGGGCGCGGAACTCCTCGCCGAGGTGTGTCTCGACGGTGTCTCCCGCCGCGACGTCTTCCGGCACCTCCAGTACGCCGAGGTCGGTCTCCAGGGTCTCGCCGGGGTCCAGCAGGTACTCGCGGTCCTCGTGGACGAAACGCAGCGCCACTACTCCAGCCGCTCCACGGCGGCCGCCAGGTCGCCGTCGGTCGCTTCCAGCGCCTCGCGGGCATCGTCCTCGCTGGCCCCCGTCCGCTGGGCGACGAGTTCGACGTCGTCGTCGGGGATCCCGGCGTCGTCGGCCGGCTCGGTATCTTCGCCGTCGGTGTCGTCGCCGGTGTCCGCTTCGAGGGCGTCGGCTTCCCGGAGCTCCGGCGAGCCGACTACCTGGTAGGTCGCCTGACCCTGGGCGTCCATCTTCTGGACCTCCGCGTCGTCGAACACCAGTTTCCCGTCGGAGGTCGTGATCACGACCTCCTTGGCGTCGATCTCCTCGATGTCGATCCCCATCTGTTCCATCATCTGCTTCATCTTGCGGGAGTTGAGCCCCCCGCCGCCTCCACCGAACATACACTGCGTTCGGGCGGCCCCGACAAAAAGGGCTGTGTTACGTGCGGTCCGCCGCCTCGCCGCCGACTCCCTCGCGAACGGCCACGGCCACGCCAGTCCCGAACGACTCCATTCCCGCGCCGGACAGCCGCGCCCGCCCCACCGCGAGCAGGTCGCCGTCCTCGTGTTCGACCAGGACCTCGTCGCCCGGCCGGACCACGGGGTCGACCTCGCGGACGAACTTCGCGAAGGCGTTGCGGCCGTCGGCGACGTACGGGCGACTCTCGTCGCCGACCACGACGCGGTATCGGGGCGCTCCGAGCGTCGTCTGGAGCCGCCGGCCGCCGGTCACGCCGAGGGTGAACCGGCCGTCGGTCCCGTAGGTCGCCAGCCGGCCGGCCTCGACGTGCAACTGGCGTGGCCGGCCGGAACTCGTGTGTGTCACCGTCACCCCGTCCGGAACTAGGGCCCGTCCGGCTCCCGACCCGAACTGGTAGGCGGCGACGGTCCGCAGCGTGGACACCTCGTCGGTCATGTGGCTCTTTGCTCCCGGCTCCACTAAACCACGTCGCCCGCACCCCGCCCTCGCTGGAGTCAAGGAACGCCATCGTGGACGTGCCATGTCACCACGTCTCACTGTTCGTCGCGTTCGGCACTGCTTATCCTCGCCCCGGCGAAACGGACGCCCATGGCAGACAACGGTTCGGCACAGGTGACGGCCGGCATCTTCCTCATCCTCGCCGGCTCGGTCGTGATGCTCGGAGTCCTGAGCGGGCCCGTCTCCAGCCTCCCGCCGGTATCCGTGGCAGTGGCGATGTTCGTCGTGGCAGCCGGCGCACTGCTCGCCGGTGTCTCCGGCGAGGACGGACGCCCGGTCTAGAGCAGAAAGCGGTCGGTGTCCGCGCTCAGGTCGGTGACGAAGCCGGCCGCCTCCCGCAACGACTCTGCGGTCGACTCCTCGAAACTGAACACCTCGACGCGGACGCCCTCGTGTCTGAGATACCGGCACAGCCGGGCGAAGTCGCCGTCGCCGGTACACAGCGC
Organism: Haloarculaceae archaeon; assembly: GCA_036625795.1. Taxonomy (GTDB): domain Archaea; phylum Halobacteriota; class Halobacteria; order Halobacteriales; family Haloarculaceae; genus Salinirussus. Next base: position 741 of record JAZKSZ010000137.1, on the reverse strand, counting down.
GACGGTGTCGACGTGGCGGGCCAGGGATACGGCATCGAGGCTCATCCCCACGTCCCAGTCGGCCTTCTTCGAGCCGTCGCCGAACGTGCGGATCGCCTTGATCCGGGTCTCGAAGCCGATGTCCTCCAGGGCCTCGAAGAAGGACTCCTCCTCGGGCGCGTCGGCCCGGATCACGTAGGCGATGGCCCGGGTCAGGGTCCGCCCGTCGGTGGCCGCCTCGAGCAGCGATGCGTAGTCGATGTTTCTGGAGTAGAGGCTCTGTGCGGTGTGATAGAGGTTCTGCGAGTCGGCGAGAACCGCGACCCGCTGGCCGGGGTGTGTCGTGGACATGCACCGGCTACTGGCGGGGCGAACAAACCTCTTGGGTCAGGCGGTCACCGGCGGCGGACTGCAGGGCCGCTGCAGGGACCGGGAACGGGAGCGGCGCTCAGCGGCTGCGGAGCTTCGCGATGCGCTTCTCGACCGGCGGGTGGGTCGCGAAGATCGTCGCCAGGATCCCCCGCTCGCCCCCGAAGATACAGAGAGCGGCGACCTCGTCGGAGAGTCCGTCGTCTTGCTGGCGTTGCTGGCGTCCACGGCCACGCCCACGACCGCGGCTGGCCTTGGCTTCCTCGCGGGCCTCCTGTTTGGCCTTGGCGCCCTGCTGGATCTTCTCCAGCGCGCGGGCCATGGCGTCGGGGTTGCCAGTGTACTCGGCGGCGTCGCTGTCGGCGACGTACTCCCGGTACCGGGAGATCGCGA
>JAZKSZ010000136.1:0-6277 GCA_036625795.1 Haloarculaceae archaeon | reverse complement strand
TGTGAGTCCCGTCCGCGACCGAAACTCCCCGGCGTCGAACTCGGAGTCGGGGTCATACGTGTACTGGGTCGCGTCCCGGATATGCCAGGCCTCGTAGCTCTCCTCGGGACGGGTATCCAGCAGCGTAAAGGACTCTCCCGCGTCGATCCTGTCTCTAAGCCGTGAGGCCGTGATCGTCTCGACCATACCGAGAAGATAGACACCGCGTGAGGTTATAGCCCAGGTCGTTTGATGTCAGCAACTGGTCGGCGGCCGCGTTTTGTTTCACGTCGCTGAAAGAGTTCTCACACCGTGATTACAGTACTTCCCGGATTGTCTCCACGTTCGTAGTTGGTGATTGCGACGATGAGGCGAAGGCACAGCGCGAAAAACACCTGTAGTCGTGTATGGATGCGGCGACGCTCCATCAGGAGGTCGCCGCCTGGATGACCTCGCTGAACAACGAGGAGTCCGACATCGACTGGCGCTTCACCTCTGGAGACGCCGGGATCAAACTACGCCGACTGTACCCTTCAATCAATGATTGACAGAACACTAGTTCTATCCCAAATCTGCAGAGGATGGTTAGATGGAGTATCGGAACCAACCACAGATTTTTCGAATATGTTGCATACCTTGCCGGGGGTTTCGTCGTCTCCGTCGACTGCGCTAGCTAAATTAGATCCACTCTTGGTGATGACTGCACGCTCTGATCCTCTACATCTTGCACGCCGCTCTTGACAGGGACCAAGTAGGTCGCCGACCAACGTGGTACGCCGCTCCTGTGCTTTTACCGTTTCACACCAGTAGGAGAGGAGGGGTGCGAACTGTTCTACGACACCCACTAGTGGTATTCGTGCTCCAGAGCACGAATACAAGAGCCCGAAAGCCCTGCCCGAACCACACGTCTCCCAAGCCCTCGGTCACTCCGTCGCCGGCGCGGAGCGCCGGCTGCCCGAGGGACTCCCGTCCCTCGCTACTTGCCTCGCCTTCCGTCGCCGGAAGGGCGGTCAGCTACGCCGACCGCCACGCGCGCCTCGCCCCTTTCAGTCCCGTCCGTGCTCGCGGCGTTGCCGTCTACTCGCGGGTCGATGGCCCGCTCGCGCGGTCCGTGGAGCGTCGCTGCGCACGATTCGCATTCCCGTCGTGTTCACGCCGTTCGCGCAACGCAGGCCACACACCTCCCCAACCGACTGTGCCCCTCGTCGCTCACTCCGCTCGCTCCTGCGGTGGCTGCTCACGGCGGCGAAGCCACCGTTCGCATGTGCCGAGGCGCCTCCGGCGCCTCGCGCCTCGTCCCTCGCACGCCGGCTGTCGCGTAGGCGGGAACGAGTTCCCGCTCGCTCCCGTTCGCTGCGCTCACGGGAACGGCACAGAGCCGCGACAGCGCGCGCCACTGGCTGGGGCTGATAGTTACAGTCAAAAAACGGTGGTCGCTCTCCCTCCGGACCGACGTCACTCCGAGAGGCGGGCCTCGATGAGCCGGTCGCGGTGCTCCTCGGGGGTGCCGAGGAAGTTCCGCCAGGCCTTGGCCTGCTTGAGGTAGATGTGGGCGTCGTGGTCCCAGGTGAAGCCGGTGCCGCCGTGGTTCCACATGTCGTCGCCGAACACGCGGTGGAGGCGGTCGGCGGCGTAGGACTTCGCGGCCGAGACCGCCCTCGTGGCGTCGGGGTCGTCGGCGTCGAGCGCCCACGCCGCGTAGTAGGTCAGCGAGCGGGCGCTCTGCATGTCGATCCACATGTCGGCGGTCCGGTGCTTGACGGCCTGGAACTTCCCGATCGGCTGGCCGTACTGGGTGCGCTCGGTGCTGTACTCCGCGGACATGTCGACCGCGCGGTCCGCCGCCCCCACGAGCATCGCACAGCTGGCGACCGTGAAGCGGTCGGCCGCCCGCTCTAAGGCGTTGCCGCCGCCGTGGGCGGGCCCGAGCACGCGCTCTTCCGGAACCGTCAGGTCCAGGTCGAGGTCGTACAGCGGCCGGGTCCGGTCGAGGCTGTCCAGTGCCTCCACCGAGACGCCCGCCTCGTCGGGGTCGACCAGACAGAGGGTGACCCCGTCGTAGCCGCCGGCCTCGCGGGTCCGGGTCGCGACGACCACCTCGTCGACCGCGTCGGCGTAGGGGACCAGCGTCTTCGTCCCCGAGATGGTCACCGAGCCGTCCTCGGCGACCTCGCCGTCCGCGCCGACGGCGGCCGGCAGCGACTCGTTGCGGTCGTTGTAGACCGCAAACGAGAGCCGACAGTCCCCGTCGGCGACCGCCGGCAGGAACTGTTCTTTCTGCTCGTCGTCACCGAGTTCCGCGATGAGCGGGGCGCCGACCGCTGCGGTCTCTGGGAGTGGCCCGGGCATCGCGTACCGGCCCGTCGCCTCCAGCAGTGCGGAGAGGTAGACCATCCCCTCGCCGAGGCCGCCGTGGTCGAGCGGGACGGTGACGGCGGGGTAGTCGAGGTCCGAAATCTCGGCCCACACCTCGTCGACGACGTCCTCGCCCTCCATCTCCCGGCGGGCGAACTCGATGCCGCCGTTCGATTCGAGGAAGTCTTCGGCAGTCTCCTGGATGCGCTCCTGCTCGTCGGTGAGTTTGGCTCTCATGATTCCTCCCTGTGGCTGGTCTGGCTCTTGTCGTCTTTCGGCATCCCGAGCACGCGCTCGCCGATGATGTTGCGCTGGATGTCGCCGGTGCCCGCGGCGATCCACGACCCGTAAGTCTGGATGTAGTCCCGCGCCCAGTCACCGCCGTCGGGGCCGTCCTCCCAGAGCGCGGCCTCCGGGCCGAGAATGTTCATCGCGAAGTTCTCCAGGTCGTTGGCGAGTTCGTCCGCGACGACCAGGTCCATCGACCCCTCCGGGCCGGGCATGCCCGTCTCCATCTGCTTGGAGACGTTGCGCAGGTGGCCTACCTTCGCGGCCTGGATCCGGCTGTCGAAGTCCGCGAGTTCCTGGCGGACGACGGGGTCCTGGACCAGCGGCTGGCCGTTGCGGGTGTTGTTCTTGCAGTACTCCAGCACGTCCCGGAAGCGCTGCTCGATCGAGAAGATGCGGGTCGTGCCGTGCTCGAACGAGGAGAGAGTCATCACGACGTCCCAGCCCTCGTCGACCTCGCCGACGACGTTCTCGGCGGGGGCGACCGCGTCGTCGAAGTACATCTGGTTGAACCCCTCCTCGTCGCTGGCCTGGTGGATCGGCGAGGTGCTCACGCCCTCCTGGTCCATGTCCACCAGGAGGGTGGTGATCCCCTCGTGTTTCAGCCCGGAGTCGTCGGTCCGGGTGACCAGGAAACACCAGTCGGCGTAGTGGGCGTAGGAGGTCCAGATCTTCTGGCCGTTGATCCGGAACTCGTCACCGTCGCGTTCCGCGCGGGTTGTCAGGCTCGCGATGTCCGACCCGGCGCCCGGCTCGGAGTAGCCCTGGCACCACACCTCCTCGCCGTTGAGCATGTTCGGGAGGTATCGCTCCTTCTGCTCGTCGGTGCCCAGCTCCATCAGCGTCGGGCCGACGAAGTTGATCCCGATTGCGTTGATCTGCTGGGGAGTCCGGTACTTCGCCGTCTCCTCGCGGTAGATGGTCTGCTCTATCAGCGAGGCGTCCCGGCCACCGTACTCCGATGGCCAGTGCAGCCCCGCCCAGTTGCCCTCGTAGAGGCGGGCCTGCCAGTCCCTGAGGAACTGTTCGCGCTCGTCCTGGTCGTCGGGCACCTCGCGGTCCCCCTCCGTCCAGCCGTCCGGGAGGTTCTCCTCCAGCCACGCCTGGAGCTCCTCCCGGAACTGCTCCTGTTCTGCCGTGTACTCGAAGTCCATGCGGTATGATACATCGTAACGGCCCCACAAAGTTCTACCTTTCTCGGCCCGCCCGCTCGCGGGTCGTCGCCCGGTGTCCGCTCCGTACACCGGCGGGTCACGGACAGCAAAAACGCCTGCTACACACGAGGGGCCGGGGCTACCGACCCGGGTTCACTCCCGGCGGGCCTCGCCCGTCAGGACCTCGTGGTCGGTGTCGCCGTCGGTCAGAAAGGAGGGGTCACCGGACTCGCGGCGGCCGTCGGGGAGCCGTCGCCGCCGCTCGCCGCGCCGGTCCTCGTCAGCCTCCTCGAGCAGTTCGCGGGCGATCTCGTCTTTGAGCCACAGGTGCGGGCTCATCGGGCCGAGTCCCATGCTACCGCCTCTCGGGGCTGCAGCGACATAAGCGGTTGCCCGACGAACGGGTCCGAGCGGCTACTCGGCGGACGGACGCGGCGTGTCGAAAACGGGCCTGCCGGCTACAGGACGTCGTCGACGGAGTCGAAGGTCTCTATCTCCACGTCCTCGTCGGTGACGGTCGCGAGCGCGAGCCCGTTGCCGGAGCCGGTGTCGCGCTCGGTGGGGGCGTTGATCGCCTGCGCGGCCAGCGTCCGGGCCTCCTCGATGGACATCTCGGGGTCGTACTGTCCCTCGAGGACGCCGTATGCCAGCTGCATCCCGCTGCCGGTGACGGTGTACTCGTCTTCCATCACGCCGCCGGCGGGGTCGATGCTGTAGACGTGGCTGCCCTCCTCGTCCACCCCACCGAGGATGGGGTTGATCGCGAGGAAGGGACCGCCGCGGGCGAAGTTGCCCGCCAGCGTCGCCAGCGCGTTGATCGACATCGGCTCGCCCCGACGGGACTCGTAGAGGTTGGCCTCCGAGCGCAGCGTCCGGATGAACGACTGGGCGCCACCTACCGACCCCACGAGCGTCAGCACGGCCGTCGGGTGGACCTGCTCGACCTTCACGACGTTTTTGTTGGAGACGAACCGGCCGCCCAGCGAGGCCCGGCGGTCCGTCCCGACCACGACGCCGTCGGTGGTCGTCAGACCGACCGTGGTGGTTCCGGTCTTGTTGACTGCCGTCTCGTCACGGTCACCCGTCTGTTCGGGCAGCGAGCCGAGTTCGGGCTCGTGGGCGCCGGGGAACTCCCGCATCACTCCTCACCTCCCAGGTCGAGTTCCTCGACGTGGGCCGCGACCTCGTCGTCGGAGAGCGTGTCGACACTCCCGCTCTCGACGTCGACGGTCACGACGTTGACGCCCGCGGCGTCGACGTCGGCGTCGGCCGAAAGCGCCTCCAGCGCGAGGTCGACCCCGCCCGAGAGGTCCATGTCCTCCCGGTACTCCTCCTCGAGGAACGACTGCATCTCGTCGCGTCCGCCGCCGATGGCCACGGCCTGCCACTCGTAGGGGGTCCCGGAGGGGTCGGTCTCGAACAGCCGCGGCTGGCCGTCCTCGACGCCCGCGACCAGCAGTGCCACGCCGAAGGGACGGGCGCCGCCGGTCTGGGTGTACTGCTGGATGTGGTCGGTCACCCGCTTCGTGAGCGTCTCCACGCCGATGGCCTCGTCGTAGCGCAGCTGGTCGAGCTGGGCCTGGCGGCGCGCGAAGTCGACCAGCTGGCGGGCGTCGGCGACGTGGCCGGCGCTGGCGACAGCGACGTGGTCGTCGACGGCGTGTATCTTCTCGATGCTGTCCCGCTCGATCAGCGGCGAGCGCGCCCGGCGGTCGGCCGCGAGCACGACACCCGACGGCGTCCGCACGCCGACGGTCGCGCTCCCGCGCTCGACGGCCTCGCGGGCGTACTCGACCTGGTAGAGGCGCCCGTCCGGCGAGAAGATCGTGATCCCGCGGTCGTACGCCTGCTGTTGGTTGTCTTGCATTGTGGAAACCGGTTACACACCGTGTGGTGTGCTTACTTTCGGTAAGGGACAGACCTATATAGGCCTTTCAGTAGAGGGGGAGTTCGCCGGTGACGCGGTCCACCTCGTCGTCGCGGGCCGGCCCGACTGCCAGCGCCGTGACGGTCCCGGGCTCCAGCTGGGTGTGGCCGGCGTCCCGGACGACGGCGTGGGGCAAGCCCGCCCGCTCGGCGGCGTCGGCCAGCTCGAACAGCTGGGACTCGCCGTCGGCCTGCAGGACGACCTTCTTCTGGCCCTCGCCCTTCCACTCCCGGCGGACGGTGCCGTCGGCGTCCTCGGCGGCCTGGAGGGCGGCGTGGGCCACCTGCGCGGCGAGTTTGCCCTCGCCCATCCCCAGGTCGGCCCGGGCGACGATGGCCTGCTTCATACCCGCTGTCGGTGACCCGGACGGATAGGCGTGGCCATCGCGGGCGACCCGTTTGCGGTCGCGCAGGCGTGACCGGGGACTTTACGGCCGGCCGGCGGCTCCTGTGGAGTATGATACTCTCCGATGGGGACATCCTCCGGCGGCTGGAGGAGGGTGACCTGGTCATCGAACCGCTGGAGGACCGTGACCTCCAGGTCCAGCCAGCCAGCGTCGACCTGCGGCTCGGGA
>JAZKSZ010000135.1:0-6313 GCA_036625795.1 Haloarculaceae archaeon | reverse complement strand
ACTTTCTCGCACCACGGACACCCCTCCAACCGGTAAAGTGTGGCTGTCATAGACGGGAGTACGGCCCGCCGGGTCTAAAGTGTGCTGGGGCGGCGTCGGCCGGCGGGCGGTCCGTGCCACACGCTTTTCACCGGGCGGCGCGACCCACGAGTATGCCACCGACACAGGGAGAGACGGTCACGGACTTCGAGGCACTCTGTTGTGACGGCGAGACCTTCCAGTCGCGGGCACTCTCGGAGACGCTGGGCACGGCCGGCGGGTTGCTGGTCTCGACGGGCTTTGTCTTCAGTGCCATCGCCCAGAACTGGTACAAGCGGTTCGAGGGGTACGGCTGGGGGTCGGAGTCGGTTCCGTTGCTGGGCATCAGCCGCGACGGTCCCTACGCCCAGAACGAGTTTCTCCGTCAGAACGACCTCCCCTTCCGGCTGTTCGCGGACGTGGATGGGGGGGTCTCCGAGACGCTCGGACTCCTGACCGACCGCCACCACATGGCCAACGTCAGGACGCCCCAGCGGTCGGTGTTCGTCCTCGACGCAGACCGGGAGGTCCGGTACGTCCACGTCGCCGACGACTGGATCAGCCCGCTGCCACGGGAGGAGATCGGCGAGGCACTCGAGACACTCTGAGTCGGCCCGTCCCGTCGGACGCGACCGCGTCCGGCAGCCGCTCACTCTATGACACGCCCGTGAACTCGAAGCGGGCCCCGCCCTCGCTGCCCTCGGTGACCTCGACGTCCCACCCGTGGGCCTCGGCGATCTCCTCGACGATGTTGAGCCCGAGCCCGGTTCCGTCCTCGGCGGTGGAGTAGCCTGGCTTGAACACCTCCTCGTAGTGGTCCGGCGGGATCCCGGGGCCGTCGTCCTCGACGTAGAAGCCATCGGGGAGCCCGCCGACCCGGACGGTCACCGGACCCCCGGCGTGTTCCACCGAGTTCCGCACCAGGTTCTCGAGCAACTGTCTGACTCTGGTCTCCTCGGCGCGGATGGTTCGGTCGGTGTCGACGACGAGCGTCGATTCGCCGGTGTCAACGTGTGCCCAGCACTGCTCGCCGAGCGTCTCCAGCGACAGCTCCTCGACCTCCTCGGGCTGCTCACCCTCCCGCGCGAGCGTGAGCACGGCCTCGATCAGCCGGCTCATCCGCTCGTGTGCGGCCTCGATGTCACCGAGGTGTGGGCTGTCGCAGTCCTCACGCGCCAGCTCGAGGCGCGCACTCGCGACGTTCAGCGGGTTCCGGAGGTCGTGTGAGACGAAACCCGCGAACTTCTCGAGGCGCTCGTTCTGTCGGTGGAGTTCCCGCTCCCGTTGCTTCCGGTCGGCGATGTTCCGCAACACGCCGACGGTCCCGTTGAACTCCCCGTTCTCCGTGGGCAGGAGCGCGATGTGGTTCTCGTGGGGGACCCTCTCGCCGTCCTTCCGGATCGTGTGCATCTCGAAGGAGACCGTCCGCTCGGTCTCGGAGGCGATGAGCTCCTGGATCAGTTCCTCCCCGCGCTCGATATCCGCGTCGGGCATGACCACCGAAACGTGCTCGCCAACCAGCTCCGCCGGGTCGTACCCCGTCGTCGTCTGGTCGGAGCCGGCGGGCGGGATGACCGACATCAGGTACCCCTCCGCGTCGAGCGTATACACCTCGTCGGGGAACGCGCGGACGATGGTCTCGTACCGCTCCAGTTCCTGCTCGCGTTCCCGCCGCTCGGTGATGTCGCGGATGACGCCGACGGTCCCCCGGTAGCCGCCCTCCTCCGCGGGCAGCAGGGTGAGGTTCGCCTCGATCGGGACGAAGCCACCGCTGGTGTAGAGGTCGGTTTCGACGTTCTCGACGCCGCCGCCCGCCTGGAGGAGCCGCCGGATGGCCGCCTCGAACTGCTCGACACCCTCGTCGTCGAGCACGAGCCCCGGCCCTTCCTCTAGCAAGCGGTCGCGGCTGTACCCGGTCAGTTCCTCGAAGGTCTCGTTGACGCGGATGTACTCCCCGTCGAGGTCGATGGAGTAGACGCTGTCACCCATCGTCTCGACGAGCCGCTCGTACTCCTCGAGTTCGCGAGCCCGGTCGACCTGCGTGAACGCCACGGTCAGGTTCGCGGCGAGGATCTCCGCGAGGCTGACCGTCTGGTCGTCGAACTCCCGTCGGACCGTCGACCCGGCGGCCAGCACGCCGTGCTCGCCCAGCGGGACGAGGAGTTCGCTCTTGACCGGGGAGTCGGGAGTCGAGGCCTCGGGGATCCTCTCCACGTTCTCGAGGACGGCCGTCTCCCCCGTCTCGAACACTCGCCACGCGACCCCTTCGCCGCGCTCCAGGTCGGGGATCCCCGCCCGGAGCGCCTCGTGTTCGACCTGGTCGACCGCCGGCACGAGCGCGTCGCGGTCCCCGTCGTAGCGGAAGACTGCGGCCTGACCCAGTCCGAGGATGTCCTCGACGGCCTCGACGGCGGTTTCGGCGACGGCGTCGTGCGTCCCGGCCACCACCATCTCCCGGGTGACGTCGTGAAGCGTCTCCAGCCGGGCGGCCCGTCGCTTCCGGTCGGTAATGTCCCGGGTCGTGCCGAGGACGACGTCCTCGCCGTCCGGCGAGGGGAGCCGGCGCAGGTGGAGTTCGACGACCTCCGTCTCCTCCGGAACCGCGGGCTCGACCTCCAAGTGGACGTCCTCATCCTGGCCGCTCAGGATGTCGTCGACAGCCTCCCGGATCCGCTCCACCTCGTCGGTTGAGAGCATCCCTGTTTCGGCGAGATGCGAGAGCGGTCTGTCGGTCCACTCCTTTTCCGAAAGCTGGAGCGCATCGACGCGGTGGCTGACGAACTGGAGCCGGTGGTCGGCGTCCGTGACGTAGACGCCCTCCCCGAGGTTCCCGATGACCGTCCGGTGCCACTCCGCCGTCTCCTGGCTCTCGCGGCGGTCGGTGACGTCCCTGGCGTTGGCCACGATCCCTTCGACGTCGGGGTCCTCGAGGAGGTTTCGAGCGCGTACCTCCACCCACCGCCAGTCCCCGTCGGCGTGCCTGGCTCGGACCTCGATGGTCGTCTCGGCCCCGAGGTCGCCGGCGATCTCGGCCATTCCGGCTTCGACGGTCGTCCGGTCTTCCGGGTGGATGTACTCCAGGGCGTCCTCGCCGACCACGCGCTCGGGGTCGTACCCGAGCACCCGCTCGATGGCGGGGGAGATGTACTCGACAGTCCCGTCCCGGTCGAGAACGTGGACGTAGTCGGCCGACCCCTCGAGGAGTTTTGCGAACCGACGGTGGGTCTCCCGGACCTCCCGCTCGGCGGCGTACTTCTCCGCGGCGTTTGTCACCCGGTTCGCGAGCAGGGCGAACTGGTCGGTCCCGGTACTCTTCTGGAGATAGTCGGTCGCCCCCGCCCGGACTGCCTCCGCCGCGGTCTCCTCGTCCCCCTTTCCGGTAAACAGAATAAAGGGGAGGTCCGGGTACTCCTCGCGGACTGCCTCCAGGAACTCGATCCCGTCCCGGCCGGGCATGTCGTAGTCGGAGACGACGCAGTCGACCGACTGCTCCCGCTCGGCCAGCCGGTCCAGCCCCTCCGCCGCGCTCGTCGCCGCCGTCACTTCGAGCCGCTCGCCCTCACGCTCGAGTACCTCGGCGGTAAGCGCCGCGAAATCGGGGTCGTCGTCGACGTGGAGCACCCGGATCCGGTCGGGGTCGTCGCTCATTCGCTGTTCTCCCACTGTAGAGCGACCCTACTTATAACAGGCTGTGTCCGATTACAGAGCATGAAAATCATGACCGAGCCGCGTGGGCCCCTCACTCCTCGACCGCCTCGATAGCCCGTCGCTCGTCGGCCCGGTCGGGCGCGCCTTCGGTCGGGTCGGCGCCGCGCTCGAGGACTCCCTCGACGGTCTCCCGAACCGCCGTGCGCGCCTCGACGGGGTCCCACCCCAGCGACGCCAGCCGTTCGGTGCCGAGGACGTGGGGGTAGCGGCGGTAGAACGGGACCGCGTCGGGGTCGACGCCCGTCGCTGCCAGGTCCCGCGGGCTCGCAGTCACGACCTCGACCGGCGTGTCGGCAGCGTCGGCGACCACCTCTACGAACTCCTTCAGGGGGTACAGCCGGCGGTCGCCGACGTTGTACGCCGCACCCGGCTGCCCCTCCTCGGCGACCGTCCGGAGCGCGCGGGCGACGTTCTCGACGGCGGCCAGGTGCCACAGCGAGTCCCCGTCGCCGGGCACGAGCACGCGGTCGTGTTCGACCACGCGGTCGACCCAGTAGTCGAACCGGCCGGTGTAGTCGTGGGCGCCGTAGACGATGGTCGGCCGGACGCTCATCGCCCTGACGCCCTCTTCGGCGGCCGCGAACACCGCCCGGTCACCCTCCGCCTTCCGCGGGCCGTAGCTCTCGGGGCTGTCGTCGGTCGCCTGTTCCGCCGTACACTCCGCCAGGGCCGTCTCGCCTTCGCGCTTGGGAACCTGCTCCGCGCCGTACGCGTCGCCCGAGGAGATGTAGACGTAGGCGTCGACGTCGGCGAATGCGCGGGTCGCCGCGCGGACGTCGCGGGGCTTGTAGGCGACGCAGTCGACCACGACCTCGGGGTCGAGGGCCGCGGCCGCTTCCAGGTCCTCGCTCGCGGTGCGGTCTCCCCGGAGGTGGTCGACGCGGTCGCGGTCGGCGAAGGGGTTGTCGTGGCTACCGCGGTTGAAAACGGTCACGTCGTAGCCGGCCGCGAGCAGTTCCTCGACCGTCGCCCGTCCGATGAAGCGTGTCCCACCGACGACGAGTGCGTGGCTCATGGCCGGTTCTGGGAGCCGAGCGTGAAAAGCGGTGAGAAGTCCCCGCGCAAGCAGTCAGTCGTCGGCCTGGGTGCGGACGGAGCCCGTCTCGGGCTCGAGCGTGGCCGGCGACGGCGGCTCGTTGCGGACGTCGTCACGATCGCGCTCCGCGATGACCTCCGCGTAGGCGTCGGGCATCACCTTCGTGAAGTTCTCCACCTCGCGCTCCCAGTCGGCGAGCAACTCGTCCGCGCGGTCGGAGCCAGTGTAGTCGGCGTGGTTCTCGACCAGCCGGGTGAGCATCTCCCGGTCCTTGCGCTCGAGGTCGCCCGACAGGGTGACCATGCCGGTGTTGGCCCGGTCCTCGAAGCTGTCGTCGGGGTCGTAGACGTAGGCGACGCCGCCGGACATGCCGGCCGCGAAGTTCTTGCCCGTCTCGCCGAGGACGACGATGGCGCCGCCGGTCATGTACTCACAGCCGTGGTCGCCGACGCCCTCGACGACGCCTTTCACGCCGGAATTACGGACGGCGAAGCGCTCGCCGGCGACGCCGTTGACGTAACACTCCCCCTGGGTCGCCCCGTAGAGGGCGACGTTACCGACGAGGATGTTCTCGCTGGCCTCGTAGCCGGCGTCGGCGGGCGTCCGAACCACGAGCTTCCCGCCCGAGAGGCCCTTGCCGACGTAGTCGTTTGCCGTCCCAACGAGGTCCATCGTCACGCCGTCCTGGAGGAAGGCGCCGAAGCTCTGGCCGGCCGAGCCGTCGAAGCGCACAGTGATGGAGTCCTCGGGGAGCCCCTCGACGCCGTACTCTTTGGAGATCCGGTTCGACAGGGTCGCGCCGACCGCGCGGTCGACGTTCGAGATGTCGGCGTCGATAGCCACCGGCTCGCCGCGCTCGATCGCGGGCTCGGCGGCCTCGATCAGCTCCCAGTCCAGCGACTCGTCGACGTCGTGGGTCTGGGGCTGGGTCTTGTAGCGGTCGATGTCGTAGTCGGTCTCGGGGTTCGCGAGCACCGCCGAGAGGTCGAGTTTCTTCGCTTTCTCCTGGGTCACGTCGGTGCGCTGGCGCAGGGCGTCGACCTGGCCGACCATCTCGTCGACGGTCTCGAAGCCCAGCTCGGCCATGATCTCCCGCAGTTCCTGTGCGACGAAGGTCATGTAGTTGATGACGTGCTGGGGTTCGCCGGGGAACCGCTCCCGGAGCTGCTCGTCCTGGGTCGCGACGCCGACGGGACAGGTGTTCTCGTGACACTGCCGGGCCATCACGCAGCCGGAGGTGACCATCGACGCGGTCCCGAAGGCGAAGCCCTCCGCGCCCAGCAGGGCACCGATCGCGGCGTCCCGGCCGGTCTTCATTCCGCCGTCTGTCGTCACCTTGATCCGGTCGCGCAGCCCGGTCGCCACGAGCATCTGGTTGGCCTCCGCGAGACCGAGTTCCCAGGGCAGCCCCGCGTTCTTGATCGACGTCTTCGGGGAGGCGCCGGTCCCGCCGGAGTGACCCGAGATGTGGACCTTGTCGGCGTTGGCCTTCGCGACGCCCGCGGCGATGGTCCCGATCCCGTCCTCGGAGACCAGCTTGACGTTGACGTC
>JAZKSZ010000134.1:0-6325 GCA_036625795.1 Haloarculaceae archaeon | reverse complement strand
CCACGCGCGGCGAGGGCGTTCGCCAGCCGGTTCACCCGCTCGCCCACCTCGGCGTAGGTGTACTCGGTCCCGTCGTGGGCGACGACCCCGGTCACGTCGTCGTAGATGTCCACCGCGCGGTCGAGGAAGTCGAGCGTCGTCATCTCCTGTTTCATGCTACCACTACCCGTCCGTACTCGCCCGCGAACGAAAATATTGCCCCTGTTCAGTCGTCGCCCGGCCACTCCTCCGCGCCGAGGGGCTCGCCCTCGAGGAAGGCCTCGATACCGACCTCCGCGTCGGCGGTCGTACAGAGCGTGGCGAACTCCCGGTTCGAGTGCGAGAGCGCCTCCCCGTAGGACATCCCAGCCATCTCGTAGAACGCCCGCTTCCCGCGTTGGATGGCCGTCGGGCTCTTGGCGGCGATAGTTTCCGCGAGGTCCACCGCACTCGCGACGTGCTCGCCGGGGTCGGTCACGCGGTTGAGCAGGCCCCACTCCTGGGCGGTCTCGGCAGTTATCAGGTCGCCGGTCAGGAGCAACTCCAGGCACCGCTTGCGGGTCACCGCCCCCATCAGCGGCACCGCCGGGCCCATACAGAAGAGCCCGACCTTCGGCGCGGTCGCGCCCAGTTGTGTGCCCTCGGCGGCGACGGCGAGGTCACACGCCGCGACCAGGCCGATCCCGTTGGCGGCGGCGTGGCCGTGGGCCGCCGCGACGACCGGCGTCCCCATCTCCGCGAGGGTCAGGAAGGGCTGTTCCATCCGCGTCACCCACTGCTCGTACTCCGCCTCGCCCTCGAACTCGCGGTGCTCCGAGAGGTCGATCCCCGCCGAGAAGGCCTCGCCGGCACCGTGGACCACGACTGCCCGCACGCCGTCGGCGGCCTCGAACTCGCGCAGCGCGTCGTCGAGTGCCGTCGCCAGCCCGGTGCTGAAGGTGTTCATCGCTCCCGGGCGGTTCAACGTCACGAGTCCCACGTGGCCCTCCCGGTCGGTCAGGACTGCCTCGTCCCCGTTCGGGTCGTCGCTGTCTGCCATACTGTGACGGGGTGTGCCACGGGAAAAGAAGATTGCGCCCGCAGAGCGGTGACGGACCCGGCTCGACACCGGCGCACCCGGCACCCAAAGGGTTAGGACCGCGGCCGGAGAGGGAGCGGCATGGAGAAAGTCACCATCGACGAGGTCGAGGTCGAGGTCAACCCACTGGAGGTCCACGACGTGCGCCGGCCGGTTTCGCGGGCGCTCGGCACCGAGCACTTCGCGATGAACTACTTCGAACTCGCACCCGGGGACTCCTTCTCGGGCGGGCTACACACCCACCACGACCAGGAGGAGGTCTTCTACGTCGAGTCCGGGACCGCCGAATTCGCCGTCGGGCCCGAGCGCGAGACGGTGACCGTCGACGCCGGCGAGGTCATCCGCTTTGCCCCCGGCGAATTCCAGACGGGTTACGTCCCCGAGGACGCCGACGAGGAGGTGGTCGGGTGGGCGCTCGGCGCGCCGGGCGCGAGCCACGACTGGGAGGACCTGGAGTCGATGATCTACTGTGACGACTGCGGTGAGGAACAGGGCCACGCGACCGCGCTCACCCGCGAGGGCCGCTTCGAGTTCACCTGCAACGAGTGTGGGACCGAGACGACGCTCTGAGGGGCCTGGCCACAACCCGGCGGTGGTGGTAACCAAGCGTTTATGCCGCTACTCGCGCTTTCGGCGAGCGTGTGCCCTCCCGCGTCCGGGGGATAGTCGTCCCGCGCCGGGCCGAGCGCGCCACGCCCACCGATGAAGGACACGCTCACGTCCGCCGCCACCGCCGTGCTCGGGTTGCTGGCGGTCGGGTTCGCCGCCGCGACCCTGACCTCCACGAGCGACGGCCCCGCGTCCGGCCCGGGCGGGGGCGGTGGCGGCGGGGGCAACGGGAGCCTCATCCCCCTGCCGGAGCCCGACCCGGGCGAGCCGACGACCTTCGACATCCCCTTCGTCGAGTTCATCCTGCTGGCACTGGTGTTGACGCTCGTCTTACTGCTGGTCTACGCCGCAGTCTTCGAGCGCGACCTCTTCAGACGGATCGTCGCTGTCATGGTCCCGTTCGTGGTGGCGGGCGTGCTCGCGTTCCTCCTGTTCGTCGTGCTCGGTGACCTCTCGCTGGGCACCTCGTCCGGGCAGCCGGGGTTCATCGGCGGCGACTCGACGCCCGGCGGTCCGCCGGGTGGCGGCGACACCGGCGACTCCTCGTCGCCGTCGCTCCCGCTCGGGGTGCTCGCAGTCATCGCGCTCGCCCTCGTCGGTGTCGCGCTCGTCGTCCGGCAGGTGGGCGGGGGAAGCGACGAGCCGGGCGGCGAAGCAGTTGCCGACCCCGAGCGCGACGACCGGGCGGCGGCGGTCGGCCGGGCGGCAGGGCGCGCCGCCGACCGGCTGGCGGCGGGTGGCGCCGACAACGAGGTCTACCGGGCCTGGCGGGAGATGACCGACCTGCTGGACGTCGAGGACCCGGAGACGAGCACGCCCGGCGAGTTCGCCGATGCCGCCGTCGACGCCGGGCTCCGAGGGTCCGACGTCCGCGAGCTCACCCGGCTGTTCGAGGACGTCCGCTACGGGGACGCCCCGCCGGACGCCTACGAGGACCGGGCCGCGGCCGTCTTCCGCCGAATCGAGGACCAGTACGCGGAGGTAGCCGAGGAGAACGGTGACGGCGACGACACGCCGGGGGAGAGAGCGTGAACCGCCGGCTGCTCGCGCTCGTGGCGGGGTTGCTCGCGCTGGCGCTCGGCGTGGCCGTCGCCGTCTCGCCGGGACTGCTGGGCCTCGACTTCGACCGGGCGCTCGTCACCGCGCTGGGCGTGGTGACACTCGCACTCGCCGTCCGACAGGTGACACGCCGCCGTGGGGTCGACTTCGACGAGGCCGTCACGCCCGACCCCGAGTACCGCGTGCCGACTCCGCCGCCGGGCGAGGACCTCCGGGACTCGCTGGGCGGCTTCTTCACGGCCGGCCGGCTCCCGTACAACCAGGCGGTCCGGGGGCTTCGGGCCGCGGCCGTCGAGGTGCTCGTCCAGTACGAGGGGCTGAGCGAGGCTGAGGCCGAGCGCCGCGTCGACGCGGGAACCTGGACCGACGACGGCTACGCCGCCGCCTATCTCGGCGGCGAGGACGCCCCCGATCCGCCGTCGCCTGGCCTCCTCCGGCGGGTTGTCGCCGGCGGCGTCCCCAAACACCGGAAGGTGCGTCACGCCGTCAGCGCCATCGCCGACCGGGCGGGCCTGGAGCCCCGGCCGGACGGCGACGCCGATGCCTTCCCGCAGGAACCGCCGGAAACCTTCTCTGCCAGCGCCTTCTCGGTGACCAGCGAGCGGCCAGCGCGGACCGCCGATGGCGGGAGCGCCGCGGAACGGGATGGCAACGATACCGGCCGCGAGCCCGAAGGCGACCCCGGGACTGCTGCCGTCGTCCGGGCGGCCCGCCCGACGAACCGATGGCGCGGTATCGGTGCTGTTGCCCTCGTGGGCATCGGCGCGGGCGTCCTCACCGCGGAGCCGGCGGCGCTGCTGGCCGGAGCGGCTGGCATCGGCTTTGCCGCCTACGCCCGCGCGGCGCCGTTGGCTCCCGGCCTGTCTGCCGGTGCCGGGGACGACCCGACCCCGAGCGACGGGTCGGCCGAGGAGGGGACCGGGGACGACGGACTGGTAATCGACCGCTCGCTCGACCCGGCGGAGCCCGACCCCGGTGAGACGGTCGTGGTGACCGTCACCGTCACCAACGAGCACGACCGCCCGGTCCCGGACCTGCGCGTCGTCGACAGCGTCCCCGAGGCGCTCCGCGTCACGGGCGGGTCGCCCCGCCACGGGACGGCGCTGCGGGCCGGCGAGGCTGCGACCTTCGAGTACGAGATGAGGGCGGGCCGGGGGACCCACACCTTCGGCCCCGCAGCGGTGATCGCGAAGGACCTGCCCGGGAGCGTCGAGGAGACGCGGCTGGTCGGGCCGGAGACGACGGTCACGTGCCGGCCGACGCTGCGGGCGACGACCGAGCCGGTCCCGCTGCGCCAGCAGGCTGCCCGCTTTGCCGGCCGGGTCGAGACCGACACCGCCGGCGCCGGCCTGGAGTTCTACGCCACCCGGGAGTACCGCCCCGGCGACGCGCTGAGCCGGGTGGACTGGAACCGGCGGGCCCGGACGGGCGAACTCAGCACCGTCGAGTTCCGCTCCGAGCAGGCCGCCACGGTGATGGTCGTGGTCGACGCCCGCGACCCCTCCTACGCGGCCCCGGAGCCGGAGACCCTCCACGCGCTCGACCGCGGGGTCGAGGCCGCCGGCCGGCTGTACGGCTCGCTGACCGCGACGGGCAACCAGGTCGGCATCGCCGCGTTCCCATCGGCGACCTGCTGGCTCGCGCCCGGTACCGGCGAGGAGCACGAGCGCCGGGTCCGCGAGATGCTCGCCACCCATCCCGACCTCTCGCCGGTCCCTCGCGGGGACGCGATGACGGTCGCCGCGGGCCGGAGCCGCCTGCGCCGGCGGCTCTCGGCGGGGACGCAGGTCGTCTTCGTCTCGCCGCTGTGTGACCGCCGCGGGGCCGACCTGGCCCGGTGGCTCGACGAGTACGGCTACCCGGTGACGGTACTCAGCCCGGACCCGACCGCCGACCGGACCGCCGGCCACCGGCTCGCCCGGGTCGCCCGCGGGCTCCGGCTGCGCGAACTCCGCGGACGGGGGATCCCCGTCGTCGACTGGGCGGCCGGCGAGCCCGTCGACGTCGCGCTCGCGCGCTCGAACCGACGGGAGGGACCATGAGCGGGGAGGTCCCCGCGGACGCCGCCGACGAACAGGGGACGGGGACGGGGACGGTGACCGTCGACCGGCGACCGAGCCGGACCGGGGCTGCGCTCGCACTGGTGCCCGCGCTGGTCGCCGCGCTGGCCGGCGGGCTCTACACCTGGCCCGGGCTGCTCGTCGGCGTGGCCGGCCTCCTCGGCCTCGCGGCGGGCCTGGCACGCGGGTCGCGGACGGCGGTGACGCTCGGCGCTGCGGGCCTGTTCGTAGGTGTGGTCCTGGCGGGGGCGGAGGGCGCGCCGGTCGGGCCGGTGCTGGTCGGCGCGACGGCCGCGGTCGTCGCCTGGGACGTCGCCACGACCGCGGTGAGCGTCGGCGAGCAGCTCGGCCGGGCCGCCGAGACCCGGCGACTGGAGGCGTCTCGCGCGCTGGCGAGCGCCGGCGTCGGGGCCGTGACCGTCGGGCTCTCCTACGGCGTCTATCTCGCTGGCGCCGGCGGCCGGCCGGTGGCGGCGCTGCTCTTCTTGCTCGTTGCTGCAGTCCTGCTGGTCGCGGCGCTGGACTAGTCGACGGTCGGGACCGGCACCTCGTCGAGGACGTCCTCGACGACCGATTCCTTGGGGACGCCGTTGACGCGAGCGTCGGCTGTCAGCACGAGCCGGTGGGCGAGTACCGGGCGGACGACCGCCGTCACGTGGTCGGGTGTGACGTACTGCCGACCCTCGATGACGGCCCGGGCGCGGGCGGCCTCGAACAGCCGCTGGGTGCCACGCGGGGAGACGCCCACCGTGACGCGGGGGTCCTCCCGTGTTTCCCGGGAGACCGCCGAGATGTAGTCGACCAGGTCGTCGTCGACCCGGACTGCCTCGGGAACCCGCTGGAGGGCTTTGACTCCATCTGTGGAGAGGACGGGGTCGACCGAGGGGCTGCGCGCCGAGCGGTCCGCCCGGCGGTAGAGCAACTCCCGCTCGCCCTCGGCGTCGGGGTAGCCGATGCTGGCCTTCGCGACGAACCGATCCACCTGGGCCTCCGGGAGTTCGAACGTGCCCTCCTGCTCGACGGGGTTCTGGGTCGCGATGACGAAGAAGGGGTCCGGTAGCTCGCGGGTCTCGCCGTCGGTGGTCACCTGCCGTTCCTCCATGGCTTCCAGCAGCGCCGACTGGGTCTTCGGCGGCGCGCGGTTGATCTCGTCGGCCAGCACGACGTTCGCGAAGAGCGGTCCCTCGTTGAACTCGAAGCTCCGGTCGCGCTCGTTGAACACGTGCGTTCCGGTGAGGTCGGCGGGCAGGAGGTCGGGGGTGAACTGCACCCGCGAGAAGGACATGCCGAGCGCCGTCGCGATGCTCCGGGCGGTCAGGGTCTTGCCGGTGCCGGGGACGTCCTCCAGCAGGACGTGGCCCCGCGAGAGAATGCCCAGAAAGACCGTCTCCAGGAAGGGGCGGTCGGTGATGACGGCCTCCTCGACCTCGGCGAAGACCTCCTCGCAACGTCGGCTCGCCTCCTCGATGTCCATGCCGGGACGGCGGGCGGCGGGCGGAAAAGGCTGTCTCCGCTCCCGCCGGACGCCAGCTTCTCGGTC
>JAZKSZ010000133.1:0-6402 GCA_036625795.1 Haloarculaceae archaeon | reverse complement strand
ACGCCTACACCGTCGTGCTCGAGGCCAACACGGTCGTCTCCCGGCGCTTCGAGGAACTCGAGGAGCGGTACGCCGAGGAGGAAGACGAGGACCGGATCGCCCGCGAGGAGCTGACCACCGCCGCATCGAGCATGGCGCCCTCGGCGCGAACCTACGTCGTGATGACCGTGGTGAGTGCGCTCATCGCGACCGCGGGGCTGTTGCTCGACTCCCCGGCGGTGGTGGTCGGGTCGATGGTCATCGCGCCCCTCGTGGGTCCCGCGATGGCCGCCAGCGTCGGGACGGTCGTCAACGACCGCGAGCTGTTCTCGCGTGGCGTGCGCTACCAGCTCGGCGGGCTCGCGCTCGCGGTCGTGACCGCCGCACTGTTCGCGCTGGTGGTCCGGTACGCCCACCTGATCCCGCCGCTTGACGACATCACCAGTGTGGGACAGATCCGCGAGCGACTCGCCCCCGACTTCCTCTCGCTGGCCGTCGCACTCGGCGCCGGCGTTGCCGGCGCGCTCAGTCTCACCTCCGGCGTCTCGACGGCACTGGTGGGGGTGATGATCGCCGTCGCGCTCATCCCCCCGGCCGCGACCGTGGGGATCGGGGCTGCGTGGGGCGCGCCGCTCGTGACGCTTGGCTCGGGCGTGTTGCTGGCGGTGAACGTCCTCTCGATCAACCTCGCGGCACTGTCGGTGCTGTGGTACGCCGGCTACCGGCCGGAGCGGTGGTTCCGGCAGGACGCCGCCCGGAGTGCGACGCTCAAGCGTATCGGGGTGCTGGTCGTTTCCATTCTCGTCCTCTCGGCGTTTCTCGGCGGCGTCACCCTGGACTCGTTCAACCGCGCGACGACCGAGGAACGCATCCGCGACACGGCAGCGTCGGTCGTCGAGGAGGTGGAGGGTGGCGCCGGGGTCGACCTGCAGGTACTCGAGGTACAGGTGGACTACACCAACACCGCGCTGTTCCGGAAGGCAAACAGGGTCGTGGTGACCGTCGGCGTCCCACCCGGGGAGACCGTCTCCGGCATGGCCGACCGGCTCGACGCCCGCCTCGACGAGGCAGCCGGCCACGACATTGGGACGGAGGTTCGCTACGTCGGAACCGAGAACGGTTAACCGGGTCGCTGGAGCAGTGGCGAACACCGGCACGAACGGCAACAGGGCGGCTGTGCCGGGGTTTCCCTGACCACCCTGCCGAACGCGTCAGGACATGCGTTCGGTGGTCGCCCCATCCCACAAAAACCCCGGCCGCAGGGTCAGGGGAGGGGGGACTCAGTCCCCGCTCTCGAAGGGGAAGTCGGGTTCGTACCCGACGGCCTCGATGGCCGCATCGAGGACCCCGCTCACGCCGTCACCCTCGGTGACGCTCACGTGGTAGTCGACCCGGTCGTCGTCCAGGTCGGTGTCGAGCTTGTCGCGCATCGTTGCGACGGTCAGCACGGGCACGTCGAAGCGAGCAGCGATGTCCGCCTGGAGGTCCCACTGGACGGAAAGCGGGTAGCCACACTCCCCCGTCGGGTCGACGAACACGAGGACGGCGTCGGCGGCGTGAGTCAGTGCACTGACGGCCTGTGACTCGATGGCGTTGCGCTCGGCGGCCGGCCGGTCGAGCAGGCCCGGCGTGTCCACGAGCTGGTAGCGAATGTGGTCGCGCTCGAGGTGGCCGACGTGGATCTGCGTGGTGGTAAAGGGGTAGGAGTCGGTCTCGTTGTCGGCGCGGGTCACCCGGTTCACGAAGGTGGACTTGCCGACGTTGGGGTAGCCGGCGACGACGACCGTCGGCTCGTCGGGGTCGACCTCGGGGAGGTCACGTAGCTGCTGGCGGGCCTCCGCGAGGGCGGCGAGGTCGTCGTCGACCTCCTCGACGACGTCGGCCATCCGCGCGAAGGCCTGCTTGCGGAGTTTGCGGGCTGTCTCTGGGTCCTCGAAGCGTCCCTCGTACTCCCGGCGGATCTCGCCGGCCTTCCGGCCCGCCCACCCCACCTCGTTGAGGTGCTGGCGGAGGTCGTCGACGCCGGCGACCGCGTCGGCGAGGTCGCGGTAGAAGGGGTCGAGGTTCTCGATGTCGGGCCAGGCGGTCACGACGTGTTCGAGGTTGTCCGAGAGGACGTTCGCGGCCGTCAGCAGCATCGACTGCTGGGCCTCGATCCCCGACTTCGCGCGTCCCGCCCTGGCCGCCCGCGAGAACGCCTGGTCCAGCAGCTCGTCGGCGGTCGGCGTCGTCGGCAGCCCCTCGAACGGCTGGCTCATCGCTCCCCCGTAGACGGTCACGGCCTAAAGACCGTTCGTTGTCCGTTCCTCGCGTCCCGTTGCCGGCAGGCTGATGCCTGCCGAGGTCGTACTTTGGGTATGACCGACTGGCGTGCAGTCATCTACGGGTTCGTCGCGGGCATCGCCGTGGGGCTGGTCGCGTTCGCGCTACCGGTAGTCGGCCACGTCGGGTCGGGCCTCATCGCCGGTGTCGTCGCCGGGTTTCTCGCCGGTGGCGGCGTCCTCAGCGGCGCCTGGCACGGCCTGCTCGCCGGGGCGCTGGGCGGGCTCGTCCTCGCGGTCCTGTTCACCGTTGCCGGGACGGCCCTGGGACTCGCCGTCGGCGGCCCGGTCGGCGGGGTCCTCGGCGGCGCCGGCGTGTTCGTCGTCGCCGTCGCGATCGCGGTCGTCGCGGCCCTCGACAGCGCGCTGGGCGGTGCGGTCGGCGGGTTCGTCGCCGGCTGAGTCGCCGTCGCCGGGCGCCGGGCCTTCCGGTCGCCCCCTACCGCCGCTCGGCCAGTTCCGCACGCAGGTCCGCGAGCGTCACGTCGTTCATCGAGAGCACGACGAGCAGGTGGTAGACGACGTCGGCGGCCTCGTGGGCCAGCTCCCCCGTATCGTCGCCTTTCGCCGCGAGCAGGAACTCGGTGGCCTCCTCGCCCAGCTTCTCCAGGGCCGCGTCCTCGCCTTTCTCGTGGGTGAACAGCGACGCCGTGTACGAGTCCTCCGGCAGCCGCTCCTTGCGGTCCTCGATGACCGCGAACACCTCGTCGATGACGTCCTGGTGGTCCTCGCCCGCCTGCCCGCCGTCGGTGTCGTTCATACGGCGCGGGAGGGGGCGCCCCCCCTTCAGGCCGTCGCCTGCGCGGCGCTCAGACGGTCGCCGCCTCGAAGAAGGCCAGGTCGTGCAGCCGCGAGTCGCCGGTCAGTTCGGGGTGGAACGACGTCCCCACCACTGGCCCCTGCCGGACCGCGACCGGGCGGCCGTCCCACTCGGCGAGCACCTCGACCTCGGGACCGACCGCGCTGACGACCGGGGCACGGATGAACACGGCCGGGAAGGGGTCGTCGAAGCCCCGCACGTCGAGCGGGGCCTCGAAGCTGTCGCGCTGGCGGCCGAAGGCGTTGCGCTCGACGGTCACGTCCACCAGCCCCAGCTCGTCGACGCGGTCGTCCTGGGGGTCGGTGCAGGCCACGATCAGCCCCGCACAGGTCGCGAGGGCCGGCTTGCCGGCCTCGACGTGGGCCTCGATCTCGGGAGCGATCCCCTCCCGCCGGAGCAACCGCGAGATGGTCGTCGACTCCCCGCCGGGTAACAGCAGGGCGTCGCAGTCGGGGACCAGCCCGGACTCGCGGATTTCGAGGATCTCGCTGTCCTCCCCGTGGGCGGCCGCCGCGCGCTCGATGGCCCGGGCGTGCTCGCTGACGTCGCCCTGGACTGCCACCACCCCCGCTCTCAGCGTCATACTTCCCGTACGCCGCTGTCAGCGAAAAACCCCTCGAAAGCCCCACTCGCTCGCGACGGGCGAACCCGGCCGCTCCCGCCGCGCTTGGGGTGCGAGCGTGGCAACTGTTAGGTGGCTGCCGACTAACGCCCGTTCATGCGCCGCCGCGACCCGGTCCAGCGGCAGGCTGACGGGACCCGCGACCTCCAGGAAGTCGCCGACTGGGAGCCTCGCTCGCTCGTCGACCGGCTGGTCTACCGGGTCTACGCGGCCTCCGCCTCCGTCGCCCGGGCGGCCGTCATCGCGCTGGCCGTCCTCATCCTGCTCGCGCAGGTCGCCCTCGGCGGCTTCGGCGCGCTCGCCGACCCGGTCGTTGGCGTGTTCGTCGCCCTCTCCGTGGTCCCCGCACTCCTGCTGGCGGCGTACATCCGCTATGCCGACATCACGACCGACGAGCCGCTCCGGTTGCTCGTCACCACGTTCGTGCTCGGTCTGCTGTTCGCGGGCTTTGCCGGCATCCTCAACAGCCTACTCGACGGGGTGGTCGTCGCCCTCCTCGGGCAGTTCGTGTTCGGCCTCGTCGGCTCCGTCGAGACGACGCGGTCGATACTGTTCGCGGTCTTCTTTCTGGTCGTCGTCGCACCTGTCGAGGAGGGGGTGAAGCTGCTCGCCGTCCGCCTCTCGGCCTACCGGACGCCCCAGTTCGACGCCGTCGTCGACGGCGCGGTCTACGGGGCCGCCGCCGGCCTCGGGTTCGCGACCATCGAGAACGCCCTGTACATCACCGACGTCATCGGCCCAGCCGGCGGGGACGCGCTGGTCACCGGTGGCGTCATCACCACGGTTCGGGCGCTGGCCGGGCCGGGTCACGTCATCTACTCCGCGCTCGCCGGCTACTACCTCGGGCTCGCCCGGTTCAACCGCGAGTACGCGGGTCCGCTCGTCCTCAAGGGATTGCTCATCGCCGTCGGCGCCCACGCGCTGTACAACATCCTCGCCTCGGAACTGCCGGAGGTGCTGGCGGCGACGTTCGGGCTCTCCACGTTCGGTGCCTTCGTCGGGTTCGTGGTCGTCTACGACGGACTCCTCGTCCTGGTGTTACTCCGGAAACTCTCGCGGTACCGGACTGCCTACCGCGCGACCCGCCCCCGGGACACGTACGGGAGCGAACTCACCGAGTTCGATCCCTAGCCCGCTACGGTTTTGCGCCTCGGGTGGCTCGCTCTGCTCGCCGCGTGGCGGCTTCGCCGCCACGGCATGCAGTTGCGGGCCGCTGGCCCGCAACTCGCTCGGCGCAAAAAACATAGTGCAAAAAGCCGGACGCTCGACCTCCGGCCTCGCGTCCGGTGAACCGCCTCACTCCGTTCGGCGGATGCTCGTTGCACGCCTGCCCTTCCCCGACTCGCGCGGTCGCGGCTGTCGCCACGACACGCGCTCGCGGCCGCGGCTCCTGGTTACCGCTCGACGCTCCCGACAAGTTCCTCGACCATCCCCGCCTCGAGGATGTTCTCGACGTACTTCGCCACCACGTCGACCTCCAGGTGGACCGGGTCGCCGACGTCCTTCTCCGAGAGCGTGGTCACCTCGTATGTCTCGGGGATGATGGCGACCGTGAAGGTGTCCTCGCGTCGGTCGGCGACCGTGAGGCTGACCCCGTCGACCGCGATTGAACCCTTCTCGACGACGTACTTGGCCTGGTCCTCGGGCAGCGAGAACTCGAAGTACCAGTCGCCGTCGGATTCCTCAGAGTCCGACGAGCCTCCGCTCGCGGTACTCGCGGAGACGCCGCCGACCTGCTCGATTCCCAGCACCTCGCCGGTGCCGTCGACGTGGCCCTGGACGAAGTGCCCGTCCAGCCGCCCCTCCGCCGGGAGCGCGCGCTCGAGGTTGACGCGGTCGCCCTCCCCGAGGTTCCCGAGATAGGTCCGGTCGACGGTCTCGCTGGCGAGGAAGACCTCGAACCAGCCCTCGCCGTGGCCCTCGACGGTGAGGCAGGCGCCGCTGACGCTGACGCTCTGGCCCCGGGTAAGGCCCTCGACGGTGGTGCCGAGCCGGAGCCGCCGGCCCTCGGGTTCGTCCGCGACGGCGAGCACCTCGCCGGTCTCCTCGATGATCCCCGTGAACATACCCACACTCGGGGCGGAACGCGAAAGTTCCTTTCCCTTTCCCTTTGCCTTCGGGGCCCTCCCCGTGGAGCCGCGGGCCGCTCGCTCGTGGGCCCGCAACTGCGACGGACTTTTCGGCGGCGCCCGCCTTCACTCGACAGTGAGCCGGGGTATCATCGGGCTGGTCCAGCTCGCCGCCACGCTCGTCCTCGCGGTCCCGGTGGCGCTGCTGGGGCTGCAGTTCCTGACGCGGGGCGAGTTCCTGGTCGGCGGTGCCTTCCTCGCCATCGCCGCCGGCATGGTGCTGGTCGAGGAGTACCTCGTCACGCCACGGGACCTCCCGGGGCTGCTTGTCGAGCGAGTCGTCGGCCGGGTCGCGAAGGACCCCGAGGCCGACCCGGACGTGGACGCGGATTCGGACCGCGAGCCGTGAGCTACTGTCCGGCCACCGGGATGTCCGCCTCGAGGACATCCTCGAGGGCGCGCTCGCTGGGCTCGTTGTACAGGAGGACGTCGACGGGCAGCGTGGGGGCACCGTCGACCAGGTCCTCGAGCAAGACCAGCCGCTCGCGGGCCCGGGACATCCCGACGTAGAACACGCGGCGCTCGTTGTCG
>JAZKSZ010000001.1:0-29265 GCA_036625795.1 Haloarculaceae archaeon | reverse complement strand
TCGGTGTTCCAGTCCTGCCGGTCGGCCCGCCAGACCTTCGCCGCGGTCCGGTCGGCCCCCTCGATCTCGATGATGTCCCCCGGCGAGAGCTTGAGATGCAGGAGGGTGTCGGGGTCGAGCCGGGCGATGCCACGCCCCGAGTCGTTGGGATACGCCTTTGCCACCTCTAGTTGGACTTCATTCATTGTGGTCTGGGATGTGTTGACAGTCGGCCCTGGCAGGAGATATGCCTTTTGTTACCGGCGGGGCCGAGGGGGACCAGAACCCCGCGGGCGAATAGATTGATAACCCTGTCGGCGCAACGCCCGGGTATGGTCTTTCTCGTGCCGTACGACGGCTCCGCGAGTTCGGAGGCAGCGCTCGCCCGCGCGGTCGAGCACGGTGCCGCGCTGGACGAGGAGGTTGTCGCGGTCAGCTTCGTCCCGACCGGCGACACCTACGCACAGCGGCGCCGGTGGATCGAGCCCGACGAGGACTTCGCCGTCGAGACCGCGAGCGCGGACCTCAGACGGAAGATCGAGGAGGCCACCGACGACGCGGAACGGCAGTTCTCCGAGCCCGGCGCCGAGTCGCCACGCGACGGGATCACCAGCCAGGTCCGCCAGACCGCCGTCGACGTCGACGCCAGCGTCGTCTTCGTCGGGACCGGCAATCCCGCGGACGGGACGGGCGACGGCACCGACGAGAGCGACCGCATGACCACTCCTTTCGGCTCTGTCGACGTCGAGGCTCCCTACGACCTCCACCTCGTGCGCCGGAGCTGAGCGTCCCCCCGTCCGGGGTGTGCCGTCGTTCTTCGGGGAGCTAGAGCCGGCCGACAAGGTTCTTGTCCCGCCCCCTCCTCCCTCCGTCCATGCGAACGCTCGCCTTCGACGGCCGGATGGGCGCGAGCGGGGATATGCTCCTGGGGGCACTGCTCGCCGCCGGGGCCGACCGCGACGCGCTGGCCCCCGTCGAGGACGCGCTCGACGTCCGCTACCGGACTCGCGATGTCACGAAAGCGGGGGTCGGTGCCACCGCCGTCGACGTGTTGCTGACCGACGAGAGCGGCGAAGACGCCGACGACGGTGACGGGAGTGACCACGAACACAGCCACGACCACAGCCATGGCGACCGTGACCATGACCACGACCACACGCACGCCGAGGGACACGGACCGACCCGAACCTATCCCGAGGTGGTCGGCATCGTCGAGGATATGGCCCTCCCTGCGGGCGTCGAGGGGCGGGCGCTGGCGATATTCGAGCGGCTGGGCGA
This sequence comes from Haloarculaceae archaeon, assembly GCA_036625795.1. GTDB lineage: Archaea > Halobacteriota > Halobacteria > Halobacteriales > Haloarculaceae > Salinirussus. The sequence goes on along the minus strand of JAZKSZ010000001.1, from coordinate 28,008 downwards.
GGCGGAGGCGGCGGTCCACGGGACCGACCTCGAAGAGACGCACTTCCACGAGGTCGGGGCCGACGACGCCATCGCCGACATCGTCGGCGTGTCGCTGTTGCTCGCGGACCTCGAGGTCGACCGCGTGGTGACGACACCGCTGGCTACCGGCGGCGGCGAGGTGTCGACGAGCCACGGCACCTACCCGGTCCCGGTGCCCGCGGTCGTCGAACTGGCGGAGGACGCGGCGTGGTCGCTGCGGGGCGGGCCCCTGGAGGCGGAACTACTCACGCCGACCGGCGCTGCCGTTCTCGCCGAAGTCGCCGAGGGCGTGGAAGCGCTGCCGGCGCTGCGGGTCGACAGCTCCGGGTACGGCGCCGGCGGCTACGACTTCCCCGACCGGCCGAACGTCCTCCGGGCGGTGGTCGGCGAGACCGAGCGGCTCCGCCGGGACCCGATCACGGTGCTCGAAACCAATCTCGACGACGCCACCCCGGAGGTGCTGGGCGGACTCCAGGAAACACTCACTGAAGCCGGCGCCCGCGACGTCTCGGTGGTTCCGCTCACGATGAAGAAGTCCCGCCCGGGCCACCTGGTGAAGGTCGTCGCCAAACCCGAGGACGCCGAGCGGGTCGCCCGCCGGCTGGCCGAGGAGACCGGGACACTCGGGGTTCGCGAACACGGCGCCGGTCACCGGTTCGTCGCCGACCGCGAACTCGTCACCGCGACCGTCGCGGTGGATGGTGAACGCTTCGAGGTCGGCGTCAAGCTGGCGAGCACCGACGACGGAGCAGTCTTCGACGTCAGTGCGGAGTACGACGACGGGCTGGCGGTCGCCCGCGAGAACGGGCTGCCGGTCCGGGAGGTGCTCCGCCGCGCCGAGGCCGCGGTCAGGGAGGGACACGCCGAACGGCTGGTCCACGTCATCGAGGGCGACGGGTATGAGAGCGACACGGACGCCGGCGAGTACCGGCCCCACTCCCTGTCCGACGAGGGGTTCATCCACTGTTCGACGCCGGCGCAGGTGGTCGGCGTCGCCCAGTACAATTATCCCGACGCCGAGGAGCCCCGGCTGCTGGTCATCGACCCCGACGAGGTCGATGCCGAAATCCGGTACGAGGAAAGCGCTGACGGCGGATTCGCCCACATCTACGGCCCGCTGAACACCGATGCAGTTGTCGAGGTGGTCGGGTTCCCCCGCGAGGACGGCCGGTACGTCCTGCCCGGGGAGTTGCGGAGTGGGTGAGGGACTCAGGAGGGGTCGGTGTCGTCGGCGTGCTCGGCCAGTGCCTCCTCGATGGAGAGGTCGCCGGCCGCCACCTGCCGGGCGAGGTCGGCGTCGATCGCGCGGTTCTCCTCGCTCTGCTCCCGGGAGCGGTCCTGGATCCGCGTGAGTTCCCCCGGCGTCGGGTCGACCTCGCGCCCCTCGACCCGCTCGCCCTCCCGACGGGCGATGTTGACCGCAGCCAGGACGTCCCCCATCCCGCGGGCGCCGGTCCCCAGATAGGGGGTGGTGCCGGACTCGTCGACCAGTTCGACCGGGACTTCGGACAGGTCGTCGAGCAGCCGCGCGCCGACCAACCGGGCCCCGTCACCGACGCGCACGACCGGGTCGGGGGCGTCGGCCACCTCGTCGCGGACGACCGCGGCCACCCGCTCGGCGGGCACCTGGAAGGCAGCGGTGACGGTGTCACCCTCGAGCACCGCAACCCCGGGGCGGTCGCCGGGGTCGACCCCCACGACCGTCCGACCCTCCCCGTCTCGGAGCGTGGCCACAACCGCGTCGACGGCCGCCCGGGAGTCCCCGGCCTCGGCCTCCACGACCGCCACCTCCCTCTCCTCCGGGACTGTGTCGTCCTCGTCGACGCCGCGGACGAGCACCGTCGCGCCCTCGGGGAGGTCCTCGCCGGGCTCGACGGTGGTGAACTCGATGCCCCGCTCCCGGAGCGCGGTCACCACCTCGTGGTAGAGCTCGAAATCGGCCGTCGCGACGACGATCACACCTCCGGTAGGCGGGCCGGGAACTTAGCGGCTCCGGGCTCGCTGGGCGGGAGCGGGCGTCGGCGAGACGCGACCTTTTATGCGAAGGTGACCCAATCCCGGAGTGTGACAGAGTCCATCCCGACCGGCTGCGGTCCCATCGACGACCTCCTCGGTGGCGGCTTCGAGCGCGGTGCCGTCACGCAGGTGTACGGACCGCCGGCCGCCGGCAAGACCAACGTCGTCCTCTCGGCGGCCATGGAGGCCGCCGACGCGGGTGGTTCGACGTTGTTCATCGACACCGAGGGGCTGTCGGTCGACCGGATGGAGCAACTCGCGACGGCCCACGCCGGCCCGGACCGGACTGTCGACGACCTCGCGGGCCGGCTGATCATCAGTGAGGCGCTCACGTTCCAGGAGCAGGAGGAGGCGGTCCGGGACGCCACAGACGTCGCCGGCGAGGTCGACCTCGTGGTGCTTGACAGCGCCACCGGCTTCTACCGGCTCGAACGGACCGAGCGCGAGGAGGGGGAGGCACTGCGCGCGGTCGCCCGGCAGGTCACCCACCTGCTCTCGCTGGCTCGGCGACACGACCTGGCGGTCGCGTTCACCAACCAGGTCTTCACCGACCCCGAGTCCGACGCGGCGCGCGCGCTGGGCGGGCACACGCTGGACCACTGGTCGGCGGTCATCCTCCGGCTGGACCGCTTTCGTGGAGGCAACCGCCGGGCGACCCTGGAGAAACACCACAGCCGCGAGGCCGGCGGACAGGCGGGGTTCACGATCACCGGCGACGGGCTCGCCGACGCGGAGCGGCCGTAGTCAGTACAGCAGGTCGTCGTCGTTCTCGACCATGTACAGCGAGCGCGCGGCGATGTTGACGGCGTGGTCGCCGACCCGCTCGAGGTCCCGGATCGTGAGCAGGAGCCGGTGGACGTCCCGCATCAGGCGCTCGACTTCCTCGTCGCTGCCGACGTCCTCGCGCTCGATGAGGTCCCGGGCGACGGCTTCGGAGGCGCGCTCGCAGAGCTCGTCGACCCGGTCGTCGTGGTCGGCGATCTCGTAGCAGGTCTCGGCGTCCTCGTCGGCGTAGGCGGTCATGGCCCGCTCGACCATCCGCGTGACCTCCTCGCCGATCTCCTGGACGTCGACGTCCGGGTAGACGTCCTGTTCGGCCTCCAGGGTGTAGTCACCGAGGTTGGTCGCGAGGTCGGCGATCCGCTCGAGGTCGGTGATGATCTTGAACGAGGCGGCGATGAACCGCAGGTCGCCCGCGACGGGTTGCTGGAGCGCGAGCAGGTCGATACACTCCCCCTCCAGTTCGAGATAGAGCCCGTTGACCTCGTCGTCGCCCCTGATGACCTCCCAGGCGAGCTCTTCGTCCTTGGCCTGGAGCGCGTCCAGTCCCATTCGCAGGCGCTCGAGGACGACCTCGCTCATGTAGAGGACGTCCTCGCGCAGGCCCGCGAGGCGCTCCTGGTATCCTTCCCGTGGCATGGACCCATTTCCTTGCTGACAACACATAACCGTTCGTATGACGGGCGTCAGCCGCCGGCATCCACTGCGCAGACGTCAATACACCTGCCGGTACCTGTCAAGATGACATGCGACCTATATAGTCGAGCCGACACTACGGTCGGCGACCGGGACATCCGGTCGAACTCACTCCGTTTCCGGGGATCCGGATCCTGTCGGGTCCGGCTAACGGATCCGTTCTCACGACCCGCGGCCGCTACCGGACCGCCGGTTCCTCGGGCGGTGCGACTCGAGGACGGCGGATACGTGGTCTTCGAGTGGTATATATAGATTTACCGAAGTTTATTATCCCCTGGGTCGAACGGTGGCGTATGGAGACACGCAAGGTGCAGGTCACGGGCGGGTCGACGTACACCGTCTCCCTGCCGAAGGACTGGGCGACGGAGAACGACGTCGAGGCCGGCAGTGTGGTGGAGTTTCACTCCGAGGAGGACCTCCTGTTGCTCTCGCCGCGCCGGGAGGAGGAACGCACGGAAGGAACTCTGGACATCACCGGCCTGGAGGACGAGCACGAACTCACCCGCGCGGTGATGACGATGTACGTCAGCGGCTTCGACGTCATCAGGCTGGAGACAACCCGGATCACGGCCGCCCAGCGGCGGGTCATCCGTGAGGCTACCCAGGGGCTCGTCGGGCTCGAGGTGATCGAGGAGACCTCGGAGCGGGTGGTCCTCCGGGACCTGCTCGACTCCTCGGAGCTATCGGTGCACAACGCCATCACGCGGATGCGGCTGGTCTCGCTGACGATGCTCGAGGACGCCGTCCAGGCACTCATCGAGAACGACGACGACCTCGCACAGGACGTGATGGAACGGGACGACGACGTCGACCGGCTGTGGTACATGGTCTCGCGGGTGTTCCGGACCGTGCTCCGCAATCCCACCGCGGCGACGGAGATCGGCTTTCCCCGCGACACCTGCTTCGACTTCCAGTCGAGTGCGCGCCAGCTCGAGCGGATCGCCGACCACGCCACCAAGATCGCCGAACTCGCGCTCGAACTCGAGGAGGTGCCCGACAGCGCCGTTACCCCGCTCCGGGCGCTGCTCGAGGAGGCGGCGGCGGTTCCCGAGATGGCGATGGACGCGCTCCTGACCGACGACCCGGAGGAGGCGACGGAACTGGCAACCTCGGCCCGGGCCCGGATCGACGACGTCGACGGGAAGGCCCGCGAGGTCGACAAGGAGATCCGCGAGCTCGACCCCGGCACGGCGCAGGGACTCGGGCTGGTCGTCGACTCGCTGTCACGGACCGCCGACTACGGCGGCAACATCGCCGAGAACGCGCTTCAGAAGGCCGCCCCGGACCCCTAGCTCCAGTACTCCTCGACCAGGGCCGCGGCGGCGTCGGCGGTCTTCCGGTAGACGCGGTCGCCGTCGGGCGTGCGGACCGCGAACGCGTAGGTCTCGCTGTCGGGACGGTACCACCGGTCCGCATTGGCGAGCAGCGTCTCCGGCAAGGCCCCGTCGGTGTCCTCCCCGGCAGTCCCGTCCGGGTCGGAAGCGGCGGCCCTGGACCCAGCCCCCGGACCCTCGCCGTCGGGCCGGCCCGGGCCGGTGCCGTCACCGATCCCGAGCCCGCTGTCCGGAAGGTCGAGCGCACAGGGGATCCCGCGGGTCACCTGCTCGCTGCTGGCGGCGGTTTCGGCCTCCGACATCAGGACGGCCTGGGTATCGACCGCCCGGTCGTCGCCGGGGGTGCGCTGGGTGTAGGAGCCGTCGCCGTGCATCTCCCAGACCCGGCGGTTGTCTGCCAGCGCCAGGTCGAGCACGAACCGTAGCTGTTCGCGAAGTGAGGGGTTCTCGACGGGTGTGACGGCCTCGACGCGCCTGTCGAGGTTGCGGGTCATCCAATCCGCAGACCCGATGTAGTACCGCGGGTCGGCGTCGGCCCTGGTCCCCTCCTCGTCGACGGCGGTCCCGTTCTCGAAGTAGAATATCCGGGAGTGTTCGAGGAATCGACCGACGATGCTGTAGACGTCGACAGTCTCGCTGACCCCCTCGATGCCGGGGCGGAGCCGGCAGATATCACGAACGACGAGGTCCATATCGACCCCGGCCATCGCGGCCTCGTACAGTTCTCGGATGACCGCAGGGTCCTCGAGGCTGTTGATCTTGACCACGATCCGGGCGTGCTCGCCGTCGCGGGCGTGTGCGGCCTCGTTGCGAATGAGGTCGGTAAACCGGTCGCGCATCGTGACGGGCGCGACCAGCAGCTTCCGGAACTCCTCCTCGAGCGTCGGGCCGGTGAAAGAGTTGAACAGCTTCACCAGGTCGTAGCCGATATCGGGGTCGGCCGTCAACAGCCCCAGGTCGACGTATCCCTTGGCGGTCTCGGAGTGGTAGTTACCGGTGCCGACGTGGGAGTACAGCTGGACCCCCTCGGGCTCCTCGCGGACCACGAGCGCGGTCTTGGTGTGGGTCTTCAGTCCGACCGTCCCGTAAGCGACGTGGATACCGTGTTCTTCCAGGGTCCGCACCCACTCGAGGTTGTTCTGTTCGTCGAACCGGGCCTTGAGTTCGACCATCACCGCCACCTGTTTCCCGTTCTCGGCGGCGTCGATCAGGCTCTGGATCACCTGCGAGTCGCTGGCGGTCCGGTAGATCGCCGCCTTGATCGCGAGCACGTCGGGGTCGTGTGCGGCCTCGTCGAGGAACCGCTGGACCGTGTCGGTGAAGGAGTGGTAGGGGTGGTGCAACAGGATGTCGTCCCGTTCGACCTCGGCGAAGATGTCGCCGTCGTGGTCCTCGCCGAACTCCTCGTACCCGTGCCGGTCGGCCGGTAGCCGGGGATGGGGCTTCGGCGTCCACGAGTCCGGCTTCAGTTCCGGGTAGTCCAGGTCGACGAGCGTCTCGAAGTCACGGAAGTCAAGGGGAACCGGGAGCTCGAACACCTCCCGGTCGTCGAGGTCGAGCTGGTCGACGAGCGTCCGGCGGACCTGCCGGGGTGCGCCGGCTTCCAGTTCCAGCCGGACGACCGTTGCGAACCGCCGCTCCTCTATGACCTCCTCGACCATCTCGATAAGGTCCTCTGCGACCTCCTCGTCGCGGCGTACCTCGGCGTTTCGCGTCAGCCGGAACACCGCGGTATCAACCACCTCCGTCCCCGGAAAGAGCAGGTCCAGATTGGCCCGGATCACCTCCTCGACCAGGACGTACCGGTCCTCCCCGTCCCCGCCGACTGGAACGAACCGCGGACGGTTGGGTGGGACCTTCACCCGGTTGAACGTGGGGCTCTCGTCGCCCCGACCCCGTGTCAGTACGGCAAGCGAGAGGCTCCGGTTCGAGATGAACGGAAAGGGGTGTGCGGGGTCGAACGACAGCGGCGTCAACGTCGGCAGGAGGGAGCTCTCGAAGAACTCCCGGAGTTCGGTCCGCTCGGCGACCGGGAGCTCACCGTAATCGACGACCTCGATGCCCGCGGCTGTCAGCGCCGGTCGTACGTGTTCCTGGTACCGCGAAGCCTGCCGTTCGAGCAGCGGCCGGGCGGTCTCGAGGACCTGGCGCCACTGCTGTTTGGGGGTGCGCCCGTCGGCGGTCCGTTCGGTGATCCCGGCGTCGATCTGCTGTTTCAGCCCGCCGACCCGCTTCATGAAGAACTCGTCCAGATTGCGGGTGACGATCGCCAGAAACCGGAGCTGTTCGAGCAGCGGCGTACGGTCGTCGAGTGCCTCGTGAAGTACCCGCCGCTGGAACGCCAGCTCGCTCAGCTCGCGGTTCAGGTAGTACGTCGGGTCCGAGAGGTCGACGTCGCGGGGGTCGTCACTGTCGGGAGACATTTACGCCGTCCGGCTCGCCCGTTGCGGGCTGACGATGCTGCCCTCGTCACGGTCCCGGTAGGTGGTCGGAGGGTCGACGGAGACGAACCGGTCGCGCCCGCAGTCGTACGCGGTGAGCTGCCCGCCGTAGACACAGCCCGTGTCCAGCCCCACGGCGTACGGGGATTCGAAGGGTTCGCGGAGGACCGTGTGCCCGAAAAAGACCCGGGGACCCTCCTCTCTCGCCTCGAACCAGTACGGCCGCTCGTAGCCGTCACCCGCCAGCGAGCGCATGTTCAGGAGGTCCTGCCGGTCGTGGGCCCGGAGCGGCTTGCGGTGGTCGATGCCCCCGTGGACGACCAGGGTGTCGTCCCACGAGACCGCGAGGGGGAGCGACTCCATGAACGCGATGTCTTCGGCCCCGTGGTCGGGGTGGCTCTTGCGGCCGCTGACCAGGTGCTGTTCGTTGTTTCCACGGACGCTGATGACGTTCTCTTGGACCCGCACGATGTCGAGGACGCCGCCGCTGTCCGGCCCCTTCCGGACGAGGTCCCCCACCGTCACCAGCAGGTCATTCGGCCCCAGCGACAGCTCGCCGAGCAGCGCCTCGAAGGTTTCCCGGCAGCCGTGGACATCCCCCACGACGTAGATATCGTCGTAGTCCGCTGGGTCGATGCGTCGGTGGCGTCCCGGGAGTGCGTCGTCGAGTGGTGAGTCCGTCATGTGTGCATCCGCCTGACGGCGATACTCCAACTCGGTTCCTGCCACTAAATACCGTTTATATGTGCTTGGGGGAGTAGTATATACTGCTACGTTCGGTCACTCCACGAGCACGGCGTTGACCTGCCCGTCCTGGCCGGGCCGGGAGGTGACGCGGGCCTGCCCCGCGTCCGTCTCGATGACCGCGCCCCTGGTGACGATGTTCCGGCGGGCGTAGTTGGGGTTCGCGGGGTTCTCGGCGACGCTCTCGATGGTCGCGGCGACGGTGCCGTCGTCGGTGGCGACCGTCGCGGTGTCGGTCTGCATGGCGCGGACCTTCTCGGTCCCGCCCCGGGCGTCGACGGTCTTCAGCCGGCGCTCGCCGACGGTCGTCTCGGTGGGCTCCGAGCCGAGCTGGTGTTTCTTGCGGTCGCTCCTCCGTCGGCGCCGGCCGCCGGTCCGCGTGCGCGTCGAGCGTGCGTGGTCTTTCATACCCCGAGAGAGTGCCAGGGCGTACTTCAACCCCTCGTCTCGCTCCGGCGCAGGGCGTCGACTGCCCGGGTCTCCCATCGACCGCTCGTCCCTCGACAGCTTTAGGGGTCGCCGGCCCGGCCGTTCCGGCGATGAGTCTCCGGCGGACCGTGGCCGCACCCTTCCGCCAGCGCGGCGTCGAGGAGTTGCGCGAGAGCGAGTTCGTCGTCGCGCTGTCGCTGGACCGGGACTGGTTCTCCCCCGACCAGGCACAGCGGCTGGTCGACGCTGCCGTTACGGAGGGACTGCTCGAGCGCGACGGCGAGGCTGTCGCCATCACGTTCGACCCCGCGGACGTGACGGTGCCCGAGGGGTTCGTCCCCGACGAGTCCGTCGTCCAGCAGCGTTCGGTCTTCGAGCGTGCCCTCGCGGCCATCGTCGACGCGGGCGTCGAGAAACAGGAGGCCGTCGCCGGGATCAACCGCCTCCAGGCCGAACTCGACGTCACCGTCGAGGCCGCCGCGCTGCTGTACGCCCGCCGGCAGGGCGTCGAGGTCGAGCGGCTCGCCGACCGCGCTCGGGAGGAGCTCTAATGGTCGACGACCGGGTCACCGACGCCACGCGGGTCGCCCAGCTGCTGGCTTCCGAGCTGACGGGCCTGGAGGTCGGTTCGCTCGAGACCGTCGACGTGACCGACGCCGACCCCGACGCCGAACCCAGCTCCGAGGGGACGGTCGCCTACCGCGTGACTGCCGGCGGCGAGTCGGTCGGTACGGTCCTGCTGTACCCCGACCGGGTCGTCGTCGACCTCGGCGTCGAGGGGTCTGCGGGGGTAGCGGGGACGACGGACGACGAACTCGTCGTCGAGAGCGGCGCGGCCGTCAAGCGGGCGGTCGACGTGGTTCGCGAGCGCCTGGGAGATGCTGCCAGGGGCTGATCAGAGGCGCTGCTGGCGGCTGAGCACGTCCCGGACTCCCTCGACGAGTTCCTCGCGGACCACCGTCGCGTCGGCCGCCGGGTCCGGTTCGTCGTCCTCGGCGTCGAGCACCTGCACCGCGAGCATTCCCGCGCGTTTGGCGCCGCGGACATCGGCGGTCGGGTTGTCGCCGACGAAGACGGTCTCCTCGGGCGGGACGCCGAGCCGGTCGGTCAGCGCGGCGAAGGCCCGCGGGTCGGGTTTGCCGGCCGCCAGTTCGCCGGTCACCACGACCGCGTCGAACAGGTCGGCCCAGCCGAGGCGTTCGAGCTTGCTGCGCTGGGCGCGGCTCGGGCCGTCGGTGAGCAGGCCCACGCAGTACCGCTCGCGCAGCTCCGCGAGCAGGTCCGGCACCCCGGGAACTGGAACGAGCGCGCCGTTGACCGCATCGCGGTAGGCCCGGCTGACGACCTCGGCGTCGCCGTTGTCCAGGACCGCGTCGAAGATGGGGGCGCGGGTCTCGCTGGCCAGGTCCGCGCCGTGGGCGTCGAGGTACTCTCCGCGGTCGATCCCGCGGACGCCGGACGCGTCGGTAGCCTCGTCGAGCAGGGTCTGGCGGTCCCGGTCGGTGACGACCAGCGTGTCGTCGAGGTCGAAGGCCACCGCGTGGATCGCCATCGAATGCTCTTTGACGGGCCCGGGGCATGAGTGTTGGTGACCGTTCGCCGCGCCGGGATCCGGTAGTTTTCAACCCCGGCGGGCGTGGCCCCGGTATGGACGCCGACACCCCCTTCTTCGACCGCCTGGCCGACCGCATCCGGCGGGTCGACAGCGTCGTCTCGGTGGGACTGGACCCCGACCCGGACCGGCTGCCCCCTGCGGTGCAGGACGCCGACCTCCCCCGCTGGGCCTTCAACCGCCGGGTCATCGACGCGACCCACGAGCACGCCGCCTGCTTCAAACCGAATGCGGCCTTCTACGAGGACCCCGACGGCTGGCGTGCGCTCGCGGAGACCGTCGCCTACGCCCACGGCAAGGACGTCCCGGTCCTGCTGGACGCAAAGCGCGGGGACATCGGCAACACCGCCCGCCAGTACGCCGCCGTCCTCGATACCGTCGACGCCATCACGGTCAACCCCTACCTGGGGCGGGACGCCCTGGAGCCGTTTCTCGCCCGCGAGGGCAAGGGCGTGTTCGTGCTCTGCCGGACCTCGAACGCGGGCGGCGCGGACCTGCAGGACCTCGAACTGGCGTCCGGCGACCGGGTCTACGAGAAGGTCGCCGCGCTCGCGGCCCTCTGGAACCGCAACGACAACGTGGGTCTGGTGGTCGGCGCCACCGCCCCCGAGGAGCTCGCCGAGGTCCGGGCACTCGTCCCGGACCTGCCCTTCCTGGTGCCCGGCGTCGGCGCGCAGGGCGGGGACGCCGAGGCCGCCGTCGAGTACGGGTTGGCTGACGGCGTCGGACTCGTCAACTCCTCGCGGGGGATCATCTTCGCCGGCGAGGAGGCCCGCGGCGGCGCGGACGCGTACTTCGGCGCGGCCGGCGAGGCCGCAAAGCGGCTGAAACAGCGGCTGAATCGTCACACATAAGCGTTGTGTTGGGGTGCGGAGCCAGTAACACCGAATCCAGGTATATATCGGTCTGTCCCGTCTGACCGGGTATGACGCAACCTGCAACGGCGACGGGCAGGCGGTCGGTTCCCGGCCGGGTGTTCGGCGTCGTCACGGACGGTATGACCTACCGGCGGATCGCGTACCTCCTGTTACGCTTCCCCCTGGGGATCGCGTACTTCACGACGTTCGTGACCGGGATCGCCCTCGGGGTGGCGCTGGTCCCGCTTGCGGTCGGCGTGCCGATACTCGTGGCCGTGCTCGGGCTGGCCGACCACGTCGCGCTCGTCGAGGCGGCGCTGCTCCGGCGGCTGCTCGGTCGCGAGGTGACCTGGGAGCCGGCCGACCCGAGCGAGCTCCCCGTCTGGCCGTATCTCAAGACCATCGGGACCGACCCACGGTGCTATCTGCTCGTTGCGTACTTTCTGGCGACGTTCTTCGTCGGGACGTTCGCGTTCGTCGCCGTCACGGTCGCGTTCACGCTGGCGCTCGCCTACCTGCTCGCGCCGCTGTTGTTCTGGCTCCCCGGCGTCACCTACGGCGGGGCAGGAACGGCCGGGGACGTGGCCGTCGACATCGGCTCCGTGGACCTGACCGTCACCGCCGACGCCGTCGGATTCTTCGCGGTCGACACCCTCCCGGAGGCGCTGGTTGCTTCCCTGTTCGGGGCCGTGCTCGGGCTCGTCGCGCTTCACCTGTTCAACGCTGCCGGCCGTGTCCACGCCGCGGTCGCCCAGGCGCTGCTCACCCGTTAGAACTGGTACGTGTCGACGCCGTCGGGCATGTCGTCTCCGGTGGGGATGTTCGTCGGCCGGTCACCGACTTCCGCGGCACACTCGACACAGAGACCCAGGTCGGCCTCGAAGTGGCGTTCACAGACCAGCTGGCCACAGCGCTGGCAGGCCCCCTCGACGTCGGCGCTCGCGCAGATCTCGCAGGGGCTGGAGACGTTCATATCCGACCTACCGTACCAAGCGGTTTGAACCCTTGGCCGCGACGGCTGTGGCGCCCCTCGGTTCGCACAGTGGGTGGGAGCCAGGGGTATCGGGAGATTCGCGGAGAGGTCTTTCTCCCGCTTGCTAACCGCAGGCCCCCCAGCCGCTCCGTTCGCTCGGTCGCCGTCGCCCTCTCGCTCACTCGTCCACCGGAAGACTCGCTTCGCTCGTCTTCCGAGCCTTCCCTCACTCTGCTCGGGAAGACCTCGCCCGGTGCTGTCGCGCGAGGATACGCCCGACAGCGCGCGCCGACACACAACCGCGAACTTCCCGACCGGGCCTGCGTGGCCGACCACCGCCCCGCAGCCGGGAGGCTTACGGGCTCGCCGCCCCAAGTGTAGGTGTGCACCGTTCGCGGCTCGTCACCGGCCTCGCCGGCGCGTTCGCCCTGATGACCGTCGTCCTCGTGGTCGGCGGACTCGCCGGGAGTCTCATCCTTCTGCCGGTCGCGGCGCTGTTTGCGGCGATGACATACATCCTCTGGTCGCACGCCAGCGGGCGGCTGATGGGCCGGCTCTACCGCAGCGTCGAGGACCAGGCCCGGACCGCGGGCGCCGCCGCCGGAGGCCGACAGCGCGCCCGGAGTGGGCAACAGCAGGAGGGCCGGGAGCGCGGGGGATTCGGCGCGGGTCCGCGCGAGGAGTGGACTGCCCCCCGGGAGGGACGGAGTGTCACCGAGGAGGCCCGCCGGCGCGCGCGCCAGCAGGCCCGGGCTCGCCAGGGGCGGGCGGCCGACGGCGGGCGCGGGCAGCGCCGTCGACGGCGCGCCAGCAGACCTGGAGCAGAGAGCGGACCCACGGCTCGCGAGGCCTACCGAACGCTGGGCGTCGAGCCGGGGGCCGACGAGTCGACCGTCAAGCAGGCCTACCGCCAGCGGATCAAGGAGGTCCACCCCGACGCCGCCGACGGCGACGCCGAGGAGTTCAAGCGGGTGCAGGCGGCCTACGACCGGCTGACCGAGTAGCCGAGGTAGTCGAGGACGCCGACGATGTCCCGCGGGAGCGTCGGCGTCCCCCACTCGGGAGCCAGCCGCTCTACCATCGCCTCGAGGTCGCCGCCGGTGGCCTCGTGTGTCTCCCGGACGACCGCGACCCACTCCGGGAGTATCGTTTCTGCCCGCTCAAGGTCCTCGGCGGCGTCCCCGCCGGGACCGAAATGCGAGAACAGGACCCGTTCCGGGTCGAGTTCCTGCATCCTCCCGAGGGTTTCCAGAGAGTCCTCGAGGTCGAAACTCGGCGGTGGCGTGGTGGGCATCACACGGTCCTCGTAGTAGGCGCCGACGGCGTCGGCCGCGAACAGGGTCCCACTGTCGGGCTCGAGGGCGGTGTAGTGGTGCGGGGCGTGGCCGGGCGCGTCGTACAGCGCGAGCGTGCGGTCGCCCAGGTCGAGGGTCTCGCCGCCGGCGACTGTCCGACAGCGGCCCGGGTCGACGGGGTCCGGGTCGCCGAAGGGTTTCTCCTCGCCGACGGCGGCCTCGACGCTCTCGACGAGGCGCGCGAGGCTGTCGGCTTCGGTCAGATAGCGGTGACCCCGCTCGTGGACGACGACCGTCGCATTCGGGCAGTGGTCGGCGAGGACCGCCGCCCCGCCGGCGTGGTCGAGGTGGAGGTGGCTCACGAGGATGTAGGCCACCTCTTCCGGGTCGATCCCCACGACGTCCATCGCGTCCTGCAGGCGGTCGACGGTGTTGGCGGGGCCCGCGTCGAGCAGGGCCGGACGCTCGGCGTCCAGCAGGTAGGTAGCCATCCCGCCCTCGAGACCGTCGAGCAGGTGGTCGACGAGGTAGACGTCCGGACACCTCCCGACGTCGACCGGTGGAACCTCCATACCCCAGGGTTGGAACCGGGCGATATGTGCGTTTCCGTCCGCGGCGACCCGTGGGTCGCGGGGTTGATGACGACCGCGGCGAAACGAGCAGGGGATGCCAGACGGAGACGATGACCGCGTCAGGCGCATCAGTCGGGAGGGAGCCGTCCCGCCGCTGGCGGTCGACATCGACGGGACTCTCACCGACGACCAGCGCCGACTGGATCCGCGGGTGATACCGATCCTCCGGGAGTGGGCCGCGCCGGTAGTCGTCGCCACCGGGAAGTCGGCTCCCTATCCCGTTGCACTCTGTGAGTTTCTGGGGCGCGACCCGCTGGTCGTCGCGGAGAACGGCGGGGTCGTCCTGACCGGCCGGGCGGGCGACCTGCAGGTCCGGGGCGACCGAGCGGCCGCCGAAGCAGTCATATCGGCGTACCGCGACCGGGGGTACGACCTCGGGTGGGGGGCCGCGGACCTGGTCAACCGCTGGCGCGAGACCGAACTCGCGGTCAGCTGCGACCAGCCCCTCGACCCCCTCGAGGAGATCGCCGCCGACTACGGACTGGTCGTGCTGGACACCGGGTTCGCGTACCACGTCACCTCGCCGGACGTCGACAAGGGGACCGGCCTCGCGGCGGTCGCGGACGCGGTTGGCCGCGACACCAGCGACTTTGCCGCGGTCGGAGATTCCGAGAACGACGCCCCCGCCCTCTCGGCCGCCGGCCGGAGCGTGGCCGTGGCGAACGCCGACAAGGCGGCGCGGGCGGCCGCCGACCACGTCACCGCGTCGGCGTACGCCGACGGCTTCCTGGAGGCAGTCGACTGGCTCATTGACCGGTCCGAGGGTTGAAATACCGGAGCGGCACCAGCACCCCCGTGACCTGACAGCGAGCGCGTCGTGACCCGCGGTCGCGCGACACACCACGGCGCGAGGGAAGCGTGTCGCCAGTTCGCCACACAGCGGGGTAGACCGCGACAGAACCCGGGGAAAGCTTTTGCGTGGTGGTCCGTTATCAGCCTCCATGAGCCCCGACCGGGCCGCCCTCGAGCGGGCCGTCGAGCGTGGCGAGCGCGAGGGTGGCAGCGTCGAATTCAAAGAGCGGCTCACGAAGAACCTGCACGCGACGGAGGGGCGATTCGAGAGCCTCGCGGCCCAGCTCCGTCATCGCGTGCTGTCGGGCGACGGCGAGGCGACGTACGTCGTCGGCGTCACCGACGACGGCGGGATCGCGGGTATCCCGCGCGAAGACTTCTCGGAGTCGATGGATGTCCTCTCCTTGCTCGCTGACGAAGCGGGAGCCCACATCGAGGACGTCCAGACCTGGGGTGTCGGCGACGGGTCGGACGGCGCCGACGGGATCGTGGGCGTCGCGACCATCCGCGAGGGGACAGCCATCGAGGACGACGAGCACATCGTCGTCGGGACGGCCGGCCACGTCGACCACGGCAAGTCGACGCTTGTCGGGTCGCTGGTGACCGGAGAGGCCGACGACGGCGAGGGTGGGACCCGTTCGTTCCTCGACGTCCAGCCCCACGAGATCGAGCGGGGGTTATCGGCCGACCTCTCGTACGGTGTCTACGGATTCGACGCCGACGGGCCGGTCCGGATGGACAACCCACACCGCAAAGGCGACCGCGCCCAGGTCGTCCAGCAGGCCGACCGGCTGGTCTCGTTCGTGGATACGGTCGGACACGAACCCTGGCTCCGGACGACCATCCGCGGGCTGGTCGGGCAGAAACTCGACTACGGACTGCTGACCGTCGCGGCCGACGACGGCCCGACCGACACCACCCGGGAGCATCTGGGTATCCTGCTGGCGACCGACCTGCCGACCATGGTCGCCATCACGAAGGCGGACCTCGTCGACGAGGAGCGCCTCGCCGAAGCCGAACGCGAGGTCGAGCGCCTGCTCCGGGAAGTCGAG
Source organism: Haloarculaceae archaeon (assembly GCA_036625795.1). Lineage (GTDB taxonomy): Archaea > Halobacteriota > Halobacteria > Halobacteriales > Haloarculaceae > Salinirussus. The sequence goes on along the minus strand of JAZKSZ010000001.1, from coordinate 12,334 downwards.
AAGACGCCGCTGCGGGTGGAGCGTCACGGCGTCGAGTCCGCCATCGCGGAGGTCAGCGAGACCGTCGTCCCGGTGGTCACGACCAGCGCCGTCACCGGGCGCGGGTTGGAGGTACTCGACGAGATGTTCGCCCGGCTCCCGAAGACGGCCGGGTCTGGCGTCGACGAGCAGTTCCGGATGTACGTCGACCGGACCTACAACGTCACCGGGGTCGGGGCCGTCGCCTCCGGAACGGTCAAGTCCGGCGAGGTCGCCGCCGGCGACGAACTCCTGCTCGGGCCGATGCAGGACGGCAGCTTCCGGGAGGTCGAGGTCCGGAGCATCGAGATGCACTACCACCGCGTCGACCAGGCCAGCGCCGGCCGGATCGTCGGTATCGCGCTCAAGGGCGTCCGGGAGGAGGAGATCGAGCGGGGTATGACCCTCCTGCCACGCGAGGCCGACCCCGACCCCGTCCGGGAGTTCGAGGCGGAAGTGATGGTACTCAACCACCCGACCCGGATCGGGCCCGGCTACGAGCCGGTCGTCCACATCGAGACGGTCAGTGAAGCCGCAGCACTGTATCCCGAGGACGACCAGCTGCTGCCGGGAGACACCGGTCTGGCTCGCGCCCGGTTCAAGTTCCGTCCGTATCTCATCGAGGAGGGACAGCGCTTCGTCTTCCGCGAGGGGCAGTCGAAGGGCGTCGGGACCGTGACCGACGTCAGCCCCGGAGAGTGAGCCGTTCCTTTCCTCCGGTGGGGGGGACGAGCACTCCCCGCTCTCGCTCACGCCCAGGGTTCCTCGACGAGGTCGTGGAGTGACTCGACTCGGTAGTGAGGTTCCGGTGTCGGCTGTTCCGGCCCGTCGTGGTTGAAGAGGACGGACCGGAGGCCCGCTCGGTTCGCACCCGCGACGTCGGCCTCCGGGGAGTTGCCGACGTAGACGGCCCGTTCGGCGCCCGTACCGACTGCCGACAGTGCCGTCTCGAACGGTTCGGCGGCCGGCTTGGCGGGCGTCTCGTAGCCGGCGTGAACGACCGTCTCGAAGCGGTCATCCAGACCGACGGCAGCGAGTTTCCGGCTCTGCATCCCCGGCGCGCCGTTGGTGACGGCAGCGAGGCTGTACCGGGACCCGAGTGCGTCGAGCACCGTGCGAGCGCCCGGGAGCAGGCCGACCCTGGTGTGGTCGCGCTCGGCCGCGTAGGCCCGCGCGACCGCCCTACCGACGTCGGGGTCCCGACCCGCCTCGCGGGCGATGTCGGCGAAACACCGCTCGCGGAGGTCCTGCACGTCCTCGCTCTCCTCCGCGAACTCCCCGTAGCGGGCCTCGTAGTCGGCGGCGTCGAAGAAGGGGTCGACGCCAGCCGCCTCGAAGGCAAGCGGCAGCAGGTCGCCGGGCGTTCGCTCGTACTCCACGAGCGTGCCGTCGATGTCGAACAGCACCGCCTCGACCGGGCTCTCGGTCATCGCCGACCAGTATCCGGCAGAGGGGAATAAGTCACGCGGTCAGCCAGCGGGTCGGTACCGTTCGCCGTCCGTTCGAGGTGGCCGAACACGACACCCCACTCCAGGAGTCGGCGGACCCGCCCGCGCCACTCGACCTCCCAGTCCGGGTCGCGGCTCCGTTCCCAGCGTGGCACCACGTCGCTGACCGCCTCGAACGCCCCGGCCACGTCGAGCGGTCCGTCGGCCGTGTCGAATGCGTCGAGCACTTCGCGAGCCCCCAAGACGTTCTCCTCGAAGGCGGTCGCGAGGACCTCGCCCTCTGGCGGGTCGCGCACCCGGTGATAGCCGCGGTCGGTCTCGGCGACCAGGCCCAGTGCCTGACAGAAGGTCAGCCACTCGCGGGCCTCCTCGCGGGAGGCGAGGCTCGTCCGGTCGCGGATCCGGGTACAGCAGTCCTCGACGCTGCCGGGGACCAGCGGGACTGCATCGCTGACCGCGTAGAGCAGGTCCTCGTCGGCAGGACCGGGGATTACCTTGTACCGCATCCTCAAAAGAAGCTCTCGGCGAGCAGGTCGGGCCGCGTCTCGCCGACCACCCGGGTCTCCCCGCCGAGGACGTCGAGTGTCACCTGCGCGGGACCGAAGAAGTCGACTGGCAGGTCGGCCAGGTCCCAGTCGACGTCCTCGAAGACCGCGGCGCAGGGCCGACCGTACGCCTCTCCAGCCGTCGAGGCGACCGCATCGGGGTCCTCGACCGGGTCCTCGAGATGGAGGTGGACCTGACTGCCGTAGACGAGGGCGTCGGTCGTCCGCGCCATCGCGGCCTCCTCCCCGTCGGCGACCGGCGCGACCGGCGCCCGCCCGGTCGCCGAGAGGACGCTGGCGGGGTCGTAGCCCGACTCCGCGAGCCGGAGGGTTGCGAGCTCGGCGGCCCGAGAGGCGGCGACGACGCTGCCCGTGACGGAGGCAGTGGCGTAGGCGGGGAGGAACACGGCCGATTCGGGAACACCGGCCCGCTCGGCGACGGCGCGGGCGACCTCTTCGCCGGGGAGCTGGTCCGTCTCGACAGCAAGCACCGCGAAGTCGGCGTCCTCCCGGTAGCCTACCCGGCCGAAGATGTCCTCCTCGGCGACCAGCGCGCGGGCGGGCCCGCTGCCCAGCCCCTCGAAGTCGCCGACGCTGAGTTCCCAGCCGGCCTTACCGGCACAGAGCAGGCCCAGCGCCGGGTGGTCGGTCGAGAGTTCGACGTGGGTCAACGGGGCGCCCCCGACTGTCTCGACGCCGGTCTGGACAGTCGCCAGCCCGGCAGTCTGGATCTCCGCAAGCAGGAGGCCGGCCTCCACCGCGCCCGGCCGGTCGACGCCGAAGTCCAGCACTGCAGCGTCGCCGGTGAGGCCGTGAACACCGACCGTGAGTTCCTCGGCGAAGTCGATGGCCTCGTCGACGAGTTCCGTGGCCATCCGGTTGAGCGTCTCCATGGGCTGGCTTGGCCGGCCACCGTTAAGAACACGTGGACTCTCGACCACCCCAACGCGCTCTCGGCCGCGCGGGTTCTGTCGCGTGACCCTCGACGGAGAGTGGACGGCGAGACAGGATAGAAACCGCAGGAAGGGGCTTGCCGCCGGTCAGTCGTCGGCCGGGGTAGCGCCACCGGTCCCGGCAGCGGTCCCTGCACCCTCGACGGTACTCTCGTTGTCGGCGACCCAGCGCAGCAGCAGGAAGGCGAAGACGTACTTCGCGAGGATATCGAGCGCAGAGTACCCCCACGAGGTGAGCCCGGCCGACTCGACGAGCGCCAGCCCTTCGATACCGACCGCCCAGACGATGGGGTAGCCCAGCCAGAGGACGACCGTCAGGACCCGGAGCGTCGAGAAGATCCCGCTGGTGCCTGCAGCCTCCGCGCTGACTGGCCACTTGACCACCAGTGCGTACAGCACGACGAGGAAGAACACACAGCTGACGGCGTAGAACACCCACCGCATCAGCAGCGACGAGGTGGTGAGTGCCGCTGCCAGGCCGGTCAAACACATCCCGATGTCGGCGGCGACGACGGCCAGCAGGTCCGCGCGGTCGACATCGGCGAGCCACCCGAGCGCCGCCAGGATCAGCGGCGTCGAGAACGCCCACGTGAGATAGCGGCCCCACTGGCTGACGGCCTCGTCGAGGGGGTGTCCGGCCGGCATCTCGAGCACGCCGATGGTCACCCCCGAGAGCAGTCCCAGGTAACTCGAGATCGACACCAGGGGGATGAACAGCGTCACGACCCAGATCATCCGGGCGCGGTCCCCCTGGACGTTCCGCCCCATGTAGGCAAACAGCAGCGCTGCCAGCCCGGCCAGGGCGACGTTGACCCACAGCGACGAACTCAACAGCTGGTCGCCCTGTACCAGGTCTGCCTGGAGCGGTACCAGTGTTTCCAGTACTGTCACGTCTCCGCCGAGTGCTGCTTCGAGCATAACCGAAACTAAGTACGGAGTAACAGTACATTAAAATAACCCAGTCTGAGTGACGAACCGGGATCGAGGGGAGGGACGGCGGAGCTGGCAGCCTTGGCGACTCACGTCCCCGGGCTTTACAGTACGTCCAGGACAGCGACGGAGAGGTAGAGCTGTCCCAGCCCGGCCGCGACCATCACGGCGCCGGCGACGGGCTCGATGTACCGCGAGAACCGGCCGGCGGAGCGCCAGCCCCCGATCCCCGCGCCGGTCAGGAGCGTGATGCCCACGAGCGGGGCGGTGACGCCTGCCGCGTACGCGCCGAGGACCGCTGCGCCGGTGGGGAGGGGCAGCGTCGCTGCCTGCCCGACGACGCCCAGAAAGAGGGGGACGACACAGCCAGCCGCAGCCAGCGCGTAGGCCGCGCCGAAGACGCCGAACCCGGTGACGGAGTCCGGCCGTCGCGACAGCCCGACGCGTACCGCGGGGGCCCGCCCCGTGGCGACCAGCACTCCGAAGCCGACCAGGCCGACGCCGACGAGCGGTTCGAACGCAGGCAACAGGCCGGTCAGCGCCCGCCCGAAGACGAGGGCAAGCCCCGAGACGACGGCAAGCGTCGTCAGCGCGCCAGCCGCGGCCATGCCCGCGGCAGCGACCCCCGGAACCTCGTTCTGTTGCAGCGAGTAGCCCACGTAGCCGGGCAACAGCGGGAACGCACACGGGGCGAAGAACGTGGTCAGGCCGGCGCTGAGAGCGAATACCAGGACGCCGGTGCCCGGAACTGCTCCGGTCATGCCTCCAGGTGACGGTCGAGTCGGTCGCGAAGCGCATCGGCGTCGACGAGCCCGGCGTGCTCCCAGCGGACCGTTCCCGACCGGTCCACGACCGCGAGGTAGGGCAGCCCGTCGGCGCCGAGCGCGGCCATGAGGTCGCTCCCGGGGTCGAGGCCGACCGTCCAGTTGCCGTCGTGGCGCTGCCACCACTTTCTGATGTCGGCCCGGGTGAGCGTCCCCCCGACGCGCTCGTTGGTCACGGAGACGAAGGCCGCGCGGTCGCCGTACTCCCGGTGGACGGCCCGGAGGGCATCCATCTGTTCCCGGCAGGGCGTACACCACGTCGCGAACAGGTCGACCACGGTCACCGGCTGCCCGCTGACTGGCAGGCCGACCTGCCCGGCCTCCGACCCGGCTGCGTCGATCGTCTCGACGCGAACGGAGAGTCCGTCGGAGCTGCCCGGGAGCCCCCGACTGACGGCGAACAGGCTCCCGCCGGTCAACCCGAGCCCGGCGAGCGCGGAGAGGAGCCGCCGCCTGTTCATGCGTTCCGGACCGTCCGGAGGTCCTCGGCCAGACGCTCGGAGTCGGGCTGTTTCGTCCGGTAGGCGCGCTCGACGTACCCGTCGCCGTTGACCAGCACGACGAGCGCGGTGTGTGCGAACATGTACTTCTCCATGTCGTCGGGGTGGGTTCGCTCGAAGGCGACGCCGAACTGTTCCTGGACGACCTCCTCGGCCCGTCCCCTCGATGCCGGCCGGAGGAACTCCCAGTTGCCCGCGGCGAGGTCGACGTTCATCTCCTCGCCGTAGGTCCGGAGGCGGTCGGCGTCGTCGCGCTCGGGGTCGAACGTGGTCGGGTGGAAGACCACCTCGTCGGCGTACCCCTCGTTCAGTGCGCGTGCCTGGACGTTCCGGAGTGCCGAGACGAGGATGGGACAGACAGTGTTGCAGTGGCTGTAGAAGAACGTCAGGAACTGTGGCCGGTCGAGGGCCCGGAGGGTCACCTCCCGGTCTGCCAGCGGTGCCGGAAGCGTGACGGCGGGGACGCGCTCGCCCCAGGCCGGGTACGGCAGGTCGCCGCTGTCGACCTCCCGGTCGGGCTCGGGGAGCACGACGTCGGGGTTGCCGTCCCCGCTGACCACACAGCCTGCGAGCCCGGCCGTGCCCAGTGCTGCTGTCACCTGCAGGTACGTGCGTCGCCGCATCTGTGTTTGGGGAATTGGGATGTCTATACAAGAACCATCCCGACGGTTCTCCGGATCTGGGAACGACGCTCGCGACCACGGGCACTCCTCGGTTCTGATGGCAGACTCCAGTCAAAAATTTCTGTCCCGACCTCATGCCGACCGGCCAGCGTGGCATAAATCCGTTGACGACTCCTGGGGCCCGGGAACCGCAGCCGGATATTTTAGCCCGTATGCATAACTGTCGACAGGAGACCGCACGATGTGCAACCACTGTGATCACGGTCGCAGGGGGACCTCGGGCCAGTGGAACCGTACCAGCGACGCCACGCGCCGTCGGCTGCTCGGTGGCGTCGCCGCGGCAGCCGCCGCGAGCCTCGCCGGTTGTCTCGGGGGCGATGGCGAGGGGAGCCAGCCCGACCCGGTCACGCTGACGACCGAGGACCAGTGTGAGGTCTGTGGGATGGTGATCCCGAACCACCCAGGGCCGAGCACGGAGGTGTTCTACCGGGACGAGCAGCCCTCGGGCCACGACAACCCCGCCCGGTTCGACAGCACGTGGGAGGCGTTCCAGTACGACTTCGAGCGCCAGGACCGCGGCTGGGAGCGGACCGCGTTCTACGTCACTGACTACTCGAGCGTGGACTACTCGCTCACCCGGGACGGGGACTCGACGGTGATCAGCACCCACCCCGAGGCGGATGCCTTCGTCGACGTGACCGCGGTGACCTTCGTCGTCGACTCCGAGGTGAAGGGTGCCATGGGGCGTGACCTCATCGGGTTCTCCGCCGAGGCCGACGCCGAGTCGTTCCGCGACGACTACGGCGGGACGCTGATGGCGTTCGGGGACGTCACGAGGGAGACGGTCGCCGGGCTGGGGATGGGCTGAGATGGGCGGGCGGGTCAGGGTCGAGTGGGTCGGGCTGGCGGTTGTCGTCGTACTCCTCGTCGCCGGGACGGGCTTTCTGGTGAGCCCGGACGCCGACCGCTCGTTCTCGCCAGTGGCCTTCGAGGACACCCTGACGACCGGGATGACAGGGGTCGACGTCCGCCAGGCCGAGTCGCGGGGGTGGTCGGTGCCCCGGGCCCAGGCCTTCTACGCCCAGTACGAGTACGTCGTCGGCTACTACGGGATGGAGGCGCTGGTCGAGGAGGTCGGCCCGGCCGGGCGCGGGACCTACGGCCGTCCCCTGGCGGTCTTCGTGACCGACTACTCCGGGACCGCACCGGAGCTGACCGACGCCGGCTACCTCACCCTCGGAAACGACGTCAGGCGCGGCTGGGCCCGGGCGTCCGGGGCGCACTTTGTCGTGGACAGCGCGGCCCGGACGCCGGCCGGGTCGGCCGTGATCCCCTTCGGCGACCGAGCCGACGCGACCACCTTTGCCGACCGCTACGGCGGGGCGGTCGTCGACTGGGCGGCGGTCAAGAGTCGGTCCGGGGACCAGCAGCCACGCGGCGCGGCCTTGCGCGAGCGGGTCGACGAACAGCACGCGTGGGCGAACCGGACCGTCGCGGAGACCCGGGCGCTTCGCGACCGCCCGGTCTCCGTGGTCGTCGGCGAGGACGCCCCGACGCTCGAGGCGGCACTGGCCCAGGCGGAGGCGAACGAAACAATCCGCCTGCCCCCGGGGACCTACGACGGCCCGGTGACGGTCACCAAGCCAGTCACGCTCGCGGGTGCGGGGAACGAGACCGTCGTCGACGGGAACGGAACCGGCAGCGTTCTGACGGTCCGCTCGCCGCGGGTCGCGGTCACCGACCTGCGCGTGACCGGCGTCGGCGACCGCGACCTCGGGAACGCCTCGGCAGCCGACAACGGCTCCCAGTGGGACCGGCGCGTGCGCCTGGTCTACGGCGAGGGCGACGCCGGGATCCGGATGGCCGACGCACACGGGTCGCGCGTGGCCGACGTCACCGTCGACACCCCCTCCAACGGCATCGTGTTGCTCAACAGCTCGGCGACCGCCGTCACGAACGTGACCGTCCGCGGGACCGACGACTGGGGCGACGGTTTCATGGGCGTGCTGGCGATGTACTCGCGCGTGGTCGTCCAGGACTCGGCTTTCCGCGGCGGTCGCGACGGAGTCTACACCCACTACGCCGACGGGCTCGTGGCCCGCGACAACACGATGCGGGCGATGCGGTACGGGGTCCACGAGATGTACACGAGCGACACGCTGGTCGCCGACAACTCGGTCCGGGAGACCCAGGTCGGGGTCGTCGTGATGACGCGACCCCGGGGGAACCTGCTCGTCGGCAACGACGTCCGGGACTCGGGACGAGGAGTCTCCGTCGACGGGAGCACCTCGCTGGTCGCCCGGAACGTGCTCGCGGACAACGGGCTGGGGCTCTCGGTGGGGGCCGACCGCTCGGTCGTGACCCACAACAGTGTCGTCCGCAACGAGGTCGGCGTGCGCGACGGGACGCTGTTGCCCACGAACGACATCTTCGGCAACGACATCCTCGCGAACGGCCGCGCGGTCGAGGTCGCACCGGGGAGCCGCGACACCTGGGCCGTCGACGGCCGCGGCAACTACTGGGGCACCGTCCCGGGTCGCGACCGGGACGGCGACGGGGTCGTCGACCGGCCCTACCGGCCGACCGACACTGTCGACGCCGCCGCAGGTCGGTCGGCAGGCGCCGCGACGCTGGCCGATTCCCCGTCGGTCGCCGTGGTCCGCGGGTTCCAGCGCGCCGTCCCCGGGCTGCGCGCCGAGGGAGCCATCGACCCCTCGCCGCTGGCCCGCCCGGTCAGGCCCGAGGTGCTCGACCGGCTCGGAGTGAAGCCCGGAGGGGACGAGCCGTGACGGACGAGGCGGACGAGTCTGGTGAGGGACCTGTCGTCGACGTCGAGGGGCTGGGCCACGCCTATGGCGACCTCACCGTGCTCGAGGAGGTGTCGTTCGACCTTGCGCCCGGGACGGTCGCCTGTCTCGTCGGCCCCAACGGCTCCGGGAAGAGCACGCTCATGCGGCTGCTCGGCGGGTTGCTCGACCCGACCGCCGGGAGCGTCGAGGTCGACGCCAGGGGCGACCGGCCGGTCGGCTACCTCGCACAGACGCCGGCCTTCCGCCCGCAGTTCACCGTCGCCGAGACGGTCGGCTTCTACGGCTCGCTGGTCGAGACCGACGTCGACGTGGACGCGACCCTCGAGCGGGTGGGGTTGACGCCGGTTGCCGACCGCCCCGTCGACGCCCTCTCGGGCGGGATGACCCGCCTGCTCGGGCTGGCGCTGACCACCGTCGGCGACCCCGGCGTCCTCCTGCTCGACGAGCCCGCGAGCGGGCTGGACCCGATGATGACCGCCTACATCACCGGCGTCATCGAGGACGTCGCCGACACCGGCGACGCGGTCGTGCTCGCGACGCACAACCTGACCGCCGCCGAGCGCGTCGCGGACGTGGTGCTGGTGCTCGACCGGGGCACCCTCGTCGCGGCCGACCCGCCCGGGCCGCTCATGGAGGACACCGGGACGGACACGCTCGCGGGAGCACTCGAGGCCCTCGTCGGCGCGGAGATGCCGACGGTCTACGCCGGCAGACAGGGGGGTGTAGAGGAGTGAGCCCCGCCCGGACGCGAGCGGCCCGGACGATGGCCGTGGCCCAGCGGGAGTTCCAGACGGTCCTCCGGAGCCGGACGGTCGCCGCGCTCGCTGCCGGCTACGTGGGGCTCGTGGTCGGACTCACCCTCCTCTCGGCGCCCGGCGGCTACCTGCCGGCCGTGCTCGACCTGCTGTTGCCCCACGAGGTCCTCGTTCCGGTGCTCGCGTTCGCTCTGGGTTACCGGGCCGTGCTGGGCGACCACGAGCGCGGCGAGGTGGAGGTCATCCGGACCTTCCCCGTCTCGGCCGGCGAGTACGTCCTCGGCGTGTACCTGGGCCGGCTGGTCCCCCTGCTGGGTGTCGTCCTCCTCTCGCTGGTCGGCGTCGGGCTCGCAGTCGCCACCGCCGGTGGCGGCGAGACGGTCTCGGTGATCGCCGTCCACGACACCGTCGACACGCCGGTCGTGTTCCTGCGCTTCGTGGTCGTCACGACCCTCTTCGCGGCGGTCGCGCTCGCGCTGGCGGTGCTGGTCTCGACGGTCGCGCGCTCGACCCGGGCCGGCCTGGCCCTCGCCACCGGGCTGGTGCTCGCGCTGGCCGTCGGCTTCGACAGCAGTCTGGTCGCCGCGCTCTCCGGAGGGCTGGTCTCGGCGTCAGACCTGACGGGTCTGCTCGCCTTGAGCCCGAATGCCGCCTACAGGAGCCTGGTGTTCTCGCTTGCCGTCGCGCCGACCGGTGCGAGCGAGCTTCCCGTCGCCGCGGCCACACTCCCCTCGCTGGTCGGGCTGGTTGCCTGGTTCGGCGTCTCGCTGGCCGCCGCTGTGGCCGTCGTCTTTCGCTCGTGAGCGGGCGTACGGCCCGGCGGCGGCCTGTACTCGCCGACAGGCGAGCGCTCCGGGTCACTCCCGGCCGCTGCGGGCCTCCCGGCCGAGTTCAGCCTCGACGTCCTCGACTTTCTCCCGGGCGCGCTGGTCGACGGTCCGCTTGTCGTCCACCTTCAGGAAGGTGCTCACCCGGTCGGCGTCGACGGCCTTGTGGGCCGCGGCGACGGCCTCCAGCAGGGTGTCGATGTCTTCGGCCTCGACGACGGTCCCCATCGGGTTCGTCTCGTAGGCGACGTCGAAGGCGTCCAGTGCCGCGACGGCGTCGGCGACGTCTCCGGCCATACTCCCCTCGCGAACCGGTGCGACTGACAGCATCGCGATGACGGTCATACACGGGGTACGGCCCCGGGCCGCCTAAGTCTCCGGGGGGACGCGGTGCCAGGTATTCGGAACGCTTTTGTTTCCCATCGACCCACATTGAATCGCGCGCTGGTGGTGAGCGACCGCGTGGGTCGCGAGTCTCGGCGCGGGAACGAAGTGAGCGCGCTGGTGGTGTAGTGGTATCACAGGACCCTGCCACGGTCCTAACCCGAGTTCAAATCTCGGCCAGCGCACCTCTCCGAATCAAACTCCCTAAGCGGCGCGTTTCATCGCGCCGCACCCTTTGTTGCGGTGTCTGCGTCTCCGAGATTTGAGCACGCGAGTCGTGCGCAGCGGGGCGAGCACGTCTCGCAATCGGTTCAAATCTCGGCCAGCGCACTACATATATACACCTTTTCCAGGTTTCACTCACAAGTCTACACCTGGAACGGGGATACTCAGCGTGAGTCCGGAAGCCCTCCCGGGAGCGCCTGATCTGCGACACACCCCGGGGTTCCTGGTACCACCGGAGGGCAGCGATGAGCAAGCAGCTCCACGACGAGGCACGCCGGGAGCGGAGCCGACGCACACAGGTCAAATCCCGCGCCGAGGAGGAGCTGGTCAACGACTTTGGGGGGTACGTGGCCCGGAGCGACTACGAGAATCGGGTTGAAGCGCTCCGACAGGCCATGCGGCGGTCGCTCGGCGCGGCCCAGGGGGTAATTAAACTCTCCACATATTCGGTCATTTTTATCGCTTAGTCCCCGAGCATTTATTAACGGACGTTGCGAAAATTCATCTGGTACCACGACATCCCCTGCTGGCCACATCTTGTAACCAGCAGGTATCAGAAGTGGGCCGAGGCGTGAGCAACCCCCATTGCTTACCCCCCACCCCTAATTTGCTCTCGCCTTCACGTTGCCAGTACCACCCAACCCCCGAGTGGGTGGCACTATCCGGTATGTCTGTTAGCTGTAGTAAAACCATCGGCCAATTGGCCGTTAACCGTCGTCTTGCCCAGGTTTACAGCTTGAGTTCTTTCAGTTCGGAACCAGCCACGAGTTCCCTCTCGGTGGTGCTTTAATCTCGACTTGTGAGTTTGTCGCTCTCTCAACGGGCCGATAACACCAGTTCCTGATAAAAATACCATACAAGATGGAGAGCGCGTATCGACCGCCCGCTCTCCTACCAATTCTAATGGGTGTTCTGAACAGCGTGCAAGATACAGGGCGCGTATCTTTCACGACGAGTTGCTGAAATAGCGGGCGAAGAGAGTCATTCGATACAGAGGCTGTAGTTACCAGATGCTACAGCGACTGCGTTTAGTCCAGTACGATACCGGCTGCCGCCAATACAATCCCGAGGCCAAGAGCCGGGAACTTCACAATATCAGATATTCTGACGTAGAGTGGTGGGCCCCCACACGGATTATCGCTCACTGCCGCAACAAACGAGTCGCTACCAGGATCGTTTTCTTCAGTAACCTGCACGCAAGGTTCGTACCCACTGGATATCAGTAACATAACCAAGCCAAGCATCAAACATGCTGCCCCCAACTTTGCATATGTACCATTCATGTATTCCGTCTCTCACTCGGTCCCGTCGCCATCGGGATACTCAAATTCGGACTGGACCCAGCGGAGATACGTTCTGTGTCCATGGTTGAGACAACGGCGATCCCCCCCTCCCAAGCCCTTTGACATGTACACGCAGTGTACAGTCATCTCGGATCATAATATAATTTATTGTTGGAACGTCAAATCCGAGGGTGCTTGTTGGGAAAGCG
>JAZKSZ010000132.1:0-6599 GCA_036625795.1 Haloarculaceae archaeon | reverse complement strand
CCGCTCCTCCAGAACGAGACAGCATCCCTCTTACCCGCAACCGCCAAATACCGGGACCCACACACCGGATGTATGGACCGAACGGCCGCGGTCACCCGGGAGACCGCCGAGACCGAGGTCGAGGTGACTCTCGACCTCGACGGCGAGGGCGAGACCACCGTCGAGACCGGCGTGGGCTTTTTCGACCACATGCTCGACTCCTTCGGAACCCACGGCCTCTTCGACCTGACCGTCCGGTGTGACGGCGACCTCGCGGTCGACGACCACCACACCGTCGAGGACGTGGGCATCACCCTCGGCGAGGCCCTCGCTGAGGCGCTGGGTGACAAGCGCGGCATCCGGCGGTTCGCCGACCGGCAGGTCCCGATGGACGAGGCCCGCGCCGGGGTGACCCTCGACGTCTCCGGCCGCCCGTACTTTGCCTTCGAGGGCGAGTTCTCCCAGGAGTCGGTCGGCGAGATGACCAGCTACATGGCCCGCCACTTCCTGCGCTCGCTCGCCACGAACGCGGGGCTGACGCTGCACGCCGAAATTCGGGGGGAGAACGCCCACCACGAGGTCGAGGCGCTGTTCAAGGCGACCGCGCGGGCGCTGGACGACGCCACCCGGGTCGACGAGCGCCGCGGGGACGCCCCGAGCACGAAAGGCGAGCTGTAGGCGTTCTCACATGCTGGGAGCGGGCGTCCGGATTGAAAGGCCCGGGAGTGGTATGTCGGAGCATGCCAGACGATGCGGACCCGTACGGCGCCTGGACGGGCACCGCGATGGCCGACACGGACGCCGCCGACCTCCTGCAGACGGCTGGATGGGGTGTCCTCGCGCTGGCCGACGGCGACCGGCCGTACAGCATTCCCGTCTCCTTCGGCTACGACGGCGAGGCGGTCTACTTCCTGCTGGTGCGACAGAGCCCCGACGACCGGAAGTTCGCGTTCATCGGTGACGGCCAACCGGCGCGCCTGCTGGCGACGCGGGTCAACGCCAGGTTCGACTGGGGGTCGGTCGCCGTCACGGGGACCGTCAGGGCGGTCGACCGCGACGGCGAGGGCTGGGAGACGCTCATCGCGGCCCTCGAGGAGAGCGACTGGTTCTCGCCCGCGTTCGACGCTGCCACGGAGGTCAGTGGGGTCCAGGGATGGGCGCTGGAGCCCGACCGGGTCACCGGGATGGAAGTCCGGCCGGACCAGTGACACCGCGCCGGATCCGACCGGGCCGGTGACACCGCGCCGGATCCAACCGGACCAATGACGCCGCGCCGGATCCGACCGGGCCAGTGACACCGCGCCGGACATATACCGGTGGCCCGTGATCCCCCGGTATGTTCGAAGAGATCATGGAGAAGTTCTCTGACTCCCCGAGCCAGCAGCGGGTCATCCGGCTGCTGTTGGAGCGGGGCTTCTCCGTCAACGAGGAGGGGCGGGTAGTCTCGGGGGGGATCGAGATCCCCAACACGGGGATCGCCCGCGAAGCCGGCGTCGACCGGCGGGTGGTCAACGCCACCACCGATGCCATCCTCGCGGACGACGAACTCCGCCCCATCTTCCGGAACATCTCCGCGGTCCCGAGCCTGATGGACCTGGCTCCGGTGCTCGACATGACCGTGCTGACGGTGGCGGTCCGGGACGCCGAGGAGTCGGGGATCGTCGCCGCCGTCACCGGGCGGATCGCCGACCGCGACATCCCGGTCCGGCAGGTGCTCAGCGAGGATCCGGAGTTCACCGACGAGCCCCGGCTGTACGTCATCACCGACGAGGCGCTACCCGGCGACCTCATCACCGACCTCCAGGACCTGGCGTTCGTCCGCCGGCTGGAGCTGGAATGAGCCGCGACGGCTCCGGGACGGCCGCGGGGTCCGACGGCCCGGCCGGCGACAACGACGCTGACCACAGCGTCACCGTCTCCCATCCTGACGGGACCGCTCGGCTCTCGGTCCCCCACGGGGCGGTCCTCCGGGACGCGTTGCTCGCGGCGGGGCTGACACCCCACAGCCGCGCCGGCCGGCGGCTCAACTGCGGCGGCCGCGGGCTCTGTGCCACCTGCGGGGTCCGAGTCGAGGACGCGCCCGCGCCGGACCACTGGCACGACGACCTCGCCGCCCGTTTCGGCTATCCGCGACTGTCCTGTCAGGTCCGTGTGACCGGCGATATGCAGGTCGAGATACCCGAGAAGCTGGTGTGGGGTGGCCGCGAGTCGGGAGACGGGTGAGCCGGTCGGAGGAGGTTCAGGGGATCAGTTGCTCGCCGTCGTCGTCGTAGACGGCGATGGCGTCGACGGGGCAGGCCCGGGCGGCGAATTTCGCGTCCAGTTCGGCGCCCTCCGGGACCTCGCGGACGAAGAGGTCCTCCTCGCGTTCCTCGCTGTCGACCAGGTCCGCTTTCCCGTCGTCCTCGTCGCGCTGGAAGGCGTCCCACTCGGCGGTGCACTGGAACATCCCGATGCAGGTGTCGCGGTCGAATTCGACGCGCATGGCTGTGTGTGAGGTGGCGAGGGTAATGGTGTTGGCGGCGCTGGTGGCCGGGCAGTAGGTACTGTCCCGGACAGCCGGGAAGCCCCGAGAGGATGCGGTCGAGGGGCTCTCACGATCCCCGACGGTCACCGTTCGAGCGGGCCGAGGGTTCCCTTCGGTCGGCCTCCGGCCGCGCTCCTCATTCACCGGGAGACTCGCTTCGCTCGTCTCCCGAGCCCCCGGTCACTCCGTTCCCGAGACCCTCACACGACGGCTGTCGCGCGATGGACCGCGCGACAGCGCGGACCAGGAGCGGCTCGTCGTTCAGCGCGCCTGGGCGAAGAGAGGGGGATGCGACCCGGCGAGCGGGGGTTTAAATCCGGGGACGCCCCAGGGGCTGCCAATGGACGTTGCGGAGATCCCGGCGGTCCCGGAGTGGCTCCCCGACCACCTCCGCGGGGAGGGCATCGAGTCGCTGTACCCCCCACAGGCCGAGGCCGTCGAGACCGGCGTCACCGAAGGCGAGAACCTCGTCGCCGCCGTCCCGACCGCGAGCGGGAAGACGCTGATCGCGACCCTGGCGATGCTCGCGAGCGTCGAGCGCGGCGGGAAGGCCCTGTACATCGTCCCGCTGCGCGCGCTGGCCAGCGAGAAACGCGAGGAGTTCGAGGCCTTCGAGGCGTACGGCCTGGACGTGGGGGTCTCGACCGGAAATTACGAGTCCGAGGGCGGGTGGCTCGCCGGCAAGGACATCATCGTCGCCACCAGCGAGAAGGTCGATTCCCTCGTGCGAAACGACGCTCCCTGGCTCGACGAGCTCTCCTGTGTGGTGGCCGACGAGGTCCACCTGGTCGACGACGGCGAGCGCGGCCCCACCCTGGAAGTCACACTCGCCAAACTCCGCCAGATCAACCCCGGGCTGCAGACGGTGGCGCTCTCGGCGACTATCGGCAACGCCGACGAACTCGCCACCTGGCTGGACGCCTCCCTCGTGGACTCGGAGTGGCGCCCCATCGACCTCAAGAAGGGCGTCCACTACGGCGACGCGCTCCACCTCGAGGACGGCAGCCAGAAGCGGGTCGCCGTCCGGTCGAGCGAGGACCAGACTGCGGGGGTCGTCCGCGATACGCTGGGCGAGGACGGCTCTTCGCTCGTCTTCGTCAACTCCCGGAACAACGCCGAGGCCGCGGCCCGGCGGCTCGCATCGACCACGGCGGACTTCCTCGACGGCGAGGAGCGGGAGCGGCTGGCGGAGATCGCGAGTGACATCCGGGAGGTCAGCGACACTGACACCAGCGACGACCTGGCCGACGCCGTTGAGGCCGGCGCGGCTTTTCATCACGCCGGGCTCGCGAGAAACCACCGCTCGCTGGTCGAGGAGGCCTTCCGGGACCGGCTGGTCAAGGTCGTCTGTGCCACGCCGACGCTGGCCGCGGGCGTCAACACCCCCTCGCGGCGCGTCGTCGTCCGGGACTGGCGCCGGTACGACGGCACCGCCGGCGGAATGAAGCCCCTCTCGGTGCTGGAGGTCCACCAGATGATGGGGCGGGCCGGCCGGCCGGGGCGCGACCCGTACGGCGAGGCCGTTCTCACCGCCAAGAGCCACGACGAACTCGACGAGCTGTTCGAGCGGTACGTCTGGGCCGACCCCGAGCCCGTCGAGTCGAAGCTTGCCGCCGAGCCCGCCCTGCGGACCCACATTCTCGCTACCGTCGCCTCCGGATTCGCCCGCTCGCGGGAGGGGCTGCTCGACTTCCTCGAGGGGACGCTCTACGCCACACAGACCGCCGAGCGCGGCCGGCTCGCGGAGGTCGTCGGCCGCGTCCTCACGTATCTGGAGCGCAACGGCTTTCTCGACCGCGAGGGCGGGGAGCTGAGCGCGACCGACCTCGGGCACACGGTCTCGCGGCTCTACCTCGACCCGATGAGCGCCGCCGAAATTCTCGACGGGCTACGCGCGGCCGGCGGCGGTTCGGCGCCCGACACTGCGGCGACGGACGGGGAGCCAGCTGCCGAGGGTGCCTTCCAGTCCGCGAGCGACCTCCGGGACGGGACCGCCGACACCGGCGGTGACACGAGTGTCGACCCCGACGACGTCTCGGCGCTGGGGCTGTATCACCTGGTCGCACGCACGCCCGACATGTACGAACTCTACCTGCGCTCGGGCGACGAGGAGGAGTACAGCGTGCTCGCCGCCGAGCGCGAGGACGAGCTACTGGGCCGGCCGCCCTCGGAGTTCGCCCCGGAGTTCGAGGACTGGCTGTCGGCGCTGAAGACCGCCCGGCTGCTGGAGGACTGGGCCAGCGAGGTCGACGAGGACACCATCACCGAGCGCTACGACGTGGGGCCCGGCGACATCCGGGGGAAGGTCGAGACCGCGGAGTGGCTGCTGGGAGCCGCCGAGTCGCTGGCGGGGTCGGAGGGGCTGGATGTCGTCCCCGCGGTCCGCGAGGCTCGCACCCGCGTCGAGCACGGCGTCCGGGCGGAGCTGGTCGACCTCGCGGGTGTGCGTGGCGTCGGCCGCAAGCGCGCCCGCCGGCTGTTCGAGGCGGGTATCGAGAGCCGGGCGGACCTCCGGGACGCCGACAAGGCGACCGTCCTGGCCGCGCTCCGTGGCCGCCGCCGGACCGCCGAGACCGTCCTGGAGAACGCCGGCCACCGCGACCCGTCGATGGACGGCGTCGAGCCCGACGAGAGTGTTTCCCTCGAAGGAATAGAAACGGGGAGCGAGGGAGGAGGGAAAGCGGGCGATACTGGCGAGGACCAGTCGAGCCTGGGTGACTTCTGATGGAGGTCGTCGAGGGGGAGGCGGCGGTCGCGGACGTCGACGCCTTCGTCGAGGAGGTCGCGGCGGTCGGCGAGGAGTACGGCTCGACGGTCCAGGCCTTCGACGCCCGCTACGTCGTCGGGCGCGAGCACCTCGAGCGGGCGGTCGCGCTCGCCGAGCGGGCTCGCGAGCGCGGCGAGGCCATCGCCGACGACCCGGCCGTCGAGGTCCTGCTGTACGCCGCCGGGCGCCGCCAGATCACCGACGCCCTGGAGATGGGCGTCTCCGAGGGTGCGTGTCCCGTGGTTGCGGTCGCCGTCGGCGGCGACGAGGAGGGGGCGGCCGCCGCGCTCCGTGACCTGCTCGAGCCCGCCGACACGCTCGGCGCGTACGACCCCGACCGGGTACGGGTCTTCTTCGACATCACCGACGAGGAGCTGGCCGCCACGGAGGGCGGCCTGGCCGACGTCGTCCTGGAGCGCGTGGCGCTTTTGACCGTCGAGAAGTAGCAAAAATTGCCGTGGTTGGGGACGACACCCGCCGCGACGAACGCGCGCATCACCGGCTGACGCGCGCAAATCCGTCTCACCAGTCGTAAAAGATAGGTGATACTTTGCCGGTGTGACTGCGTACCCCGAGGCGTCTTGGAATGTCGTCTGTGTGACTCTGGGTCGTGAGAGATATTGACAGGCATAGCGGACCGGTTGACCGGAACCCGACCGGACAGGGTGGTCGCCACCCTGCAAGCGAGTATGAGCGACGCCGAACAGCCTGGCGAGGCCGAAGCGCACGACCACCACGACCACGACCACGGCGTCGATGGGCCGGGGTACGCGACGCCCCAGGCGGCCATCGAGGAGGCCGAACCGGAGCAGACGGCGTACGTGATGGGCCTGCACGTCGGTCAGGACGTCGACGCGCCGGACTTCCTGGCGGTCGTGGACGTCGACCCCGACTCGGACACCTACAGCGAGATCGTCGAGCGCGTCCAGATGCCCAACAAGGGCGACGAGCTCCACCACTTCGGGTGGAACGCCTGCTCCTCGTCGTGTCACATCGGCGGCCTGGAGCGCCGGCACCTCGTGATCCCGGGCCAGCGCTCCTCGCGGATCCACATCGTCGACACGAAAGACCGGCGCGACCCGGAGATCACGGAGGTCATCGAGCCCGAGGAGGTCTACGAGCACGACCTCTCGGCGCCACACACGGTCCACTGCATCCCCGACGGGGAGATCCTCATCTCGATGCTCGGGGACGCGGACGGTGACCTCCCCGGGGGCTTTCTCGAACTCAACGACGACTTCGAAATCGAGGGGCGCTGGGACCCCCCAGGCGAGATCGACATGAACTACGACTTCTGGTACCAGCCCCGGCACAACGTGATGGTCT
>JAZKSZ010000131.1:0-6600 GCA_036625795.1 Haloarculaceae archaeon | reverse complement strand
TGGACTAGGTCGGGCGGTTAGGCCCCGCTCGTAAACCCACATGTGGCCTCAAGTGGGGACCGAACACCGGGCGCGTCCGGTCAGACGGACGCGGGCCCCGCAAGCCAACGTCGAAGCCTCGTCCTGCGGGGACGGCGGTCCGTACGGTTGTGCCTGCAGGGGCGCAGGCGTACGGTTAACCGGGGGCACCCCGTCAGGCGCGGAAGCGAGCAGCGGACCCCCGGACAGCCCTCGCTCGCAGGGCCGCGGGGTGGAGGAGGCGCGCGGGACTACCCGCGCCCGAACGCCGGGCAACCCCGGCTGTCCGTTCCTACACCGGAGAGCGCCCGGTCCGTGTTCCTCGCCATACCCGTCTCCCGAGCGGTATGCGACTCGTGAGCACCGGGTTCGGCTGCCCGTCCTCGTTCGCACCGCAAGCGGTTTGTCCTCCCGGAACGAAGTATAATGTTACCATGTCACAAACCAACGTATGCCGTGTCTGCAACGGCCGGTTCCGGGAGGAGGAGTTCGTGGCATGCGAGTCCTGCGGGGAACAGTACCACGAGTCGTGTCTGGAGTACCACGCCTCGTACGAGTGTACGGACTGTGCCGAGGACCTGGCCGTCGGAGCCGTCGAGTTCTGAGCGGGGATCGGCCGAGCTTCGGGGGCGGCTGCTCAGTCGTCGGCGGGCTCGACGACGGCGTTCTCGATGGCGAGGTCGCCGCCGATGGTGCGGTTCGGGTACGGGATGTTGATCCCCTCCTCGTCGAACCGTTCCTTGACTGCGGTGACGTACTCCCCGCGGGCCTTCACGAAGTCGGCCCGCGAGGGGTTTGCGATCCAGATCCTGGACTGGAGACCGACCGAGGAGTCACCGAGTTCGGTCAGCCGGACCGACGGCGCGGGCTCGTCGAGGATTTCCTCGTGGTCTTCGGCTTCCTCGATGATGATCTCGGTAGCCTTGTCGATGTCGTCGTCGTAGCCGATGCCGAACGTGAACTTCAGGCGCAGCTGCTCCTTGGCGACGGGGTTCTTGATGACGCCGTCGGTGAGCTGGGAGTTCGGGACGGTCAGGAGTTCGTTGTCGAACGTGCGGATCCGGGAGACGCGAAGCGAGATGTCTTCCACGACGCCGCTGTTCCCGTCCCACTCGATCCAGTCGCCGATCCGGAACGGTCTGTCGGTGTAGATGAACACGCCGGCGACGAAGTTGGCGATGACGTCCTGCATCGCGAAGCCGATGGCCAGCGTCGCGGCGGCGGCGACCGTCGCGAGCGCACCCAGGAAGTTCCCGTATCCCGCGAGCCCGAAGGCGATGGCGATGGCCGCGAAGACGATGACGATGCGGGTCAGCTTCTGGAGCGGGCGCCTGGCGTGGACGTCGAGCCCGCGCCTGTCGAGCATCCGCGAGACGACCCGGCCGACGACGGCCCGCCCGACGATGTAGAGGACGAGAAAGGCGACGACGAAGGTGATCGCGGACCCGATGGGCCGGGCGTAGGGGACCCCAACGTCTTGCAGGATGTCCGCGAACACGGCCGACTGCAGCGGGATCATCGCTCGAACACCGCCGTGTGGCCCCGGACGTCGACAACCTCCGCCCCCGCCTGCTCGGCCAGGTCCGCCGCCAGCTCCTCCGTGTCGCTCGTCCGTGCCGCGCGGAGGAACTTCGCCTTGACGAACTGTTGTCCCTCCAGCTGGTTAACCAGCTCGTCGGCGACCGCCTCGACGCCCCGCTTGCCGACTCTCACCGTCGCGTCGAGTTCGTGGATGGCTCGACTGCGCTCCGTTGTCATATCTACCCGGAACACAGCCCCGGGGAGTTAAAAGTGACTCCACCTGCCCCCGTCGTCGGGCAGGGTCCCTCTACCTGCTTCACCCGCCCTCGCGGTAGGGGTAGCGGGCGTGCTCGCCGCAGTCGCAGGTGATGACGACGTGGCCGTCCTGCAGGCGAACGCGGGCGTTCCGGCCGGGGCGGAGGTAGGCGTCACACCGGTCACAGGTGAAGCGGAGAAACCGCCGGGGCAGCGACAGGCGGTTGCGCTCGGCGATCCGCCGGGCGCGGCGGACGTACCGGCGTGCCCGCTCCTCGTGGCCCGCGCTGGCGGCTTCGCGGGCCAGCTCGTGGAGCCGCTCGATCCGCTCCGCGGCGATGCTCACACGCCCCCTTCACCGCCCGAGGGCGTATGCGTTGTGCTCTCCGGCCAGGCGTTCGCGGCTCCAGCAGCCTCCTGGCGGTCGCTCGCGGTTCCGGTAGCGTTTTGCCGCCCCCTTGCTTCGCCCGATCCGTGCGGGTGCTGCACTACCTGGAGCTGGCCTCGCAACTGGACCGCAGCGGGATCGGCACCTCCGTCGACCACCAGCGGCGGGCGCTCGCCGAGGCCGGCGTCGACTTCTTCACCTCGCCCTGGCAGGGCGCGAGCCCGACCCGGGCGCTGGCCAGTCTCGCTGGCGGGGCCGCCCCGCTGCGGGAGTACGACCTGCTACACTGCAATATGATGGGCCCAGCCAGCGCTGCCCTGGTCGCCCACGCCCGCCGGTACGACCGCCCGGTCGTCCTCCACACTCACGTCACGAGCGAGGACTTCCGGGGGAGTTTCCGGGGGTCACACGCCGTTGCGCCCGCGCTGCGCCGCTACCTGCGGTGGTACTACTCGCAGGCCGACCTGGTGCTCTGCCCGAGCCAGTACACGAAGCGTACCCTCCAGGACTACCCCGTCGACGCGCCGATCCGGCCGCTGAGCAACGGGGTCGACGTCGACGCGCTCGCGGGCCACGAAGCCCTCCGCGACGCGTACCGCGACCGCTTCGACCTCTCCGGGATGGTCGTGTTCGCGGTCGGTAACGTCTTCGAGCGCAAGGGGCTGAGCACGTTCTGCCGGCTGGCCCAGGAGACCGGCTACGACTTCGCGTGGTTCGGCCCCTACGACGACGGGCCGCAGGCGTCCCGCACGGTCAGAAAGTGGACCCGCGACCCGCCCGAGAACGTCACCTTCACCGGCTGGGTCGACGACATCCGCGGGGCGTACGGTGCCGGCGACGTCTATCTCTTTCCCACGAAGGCAGAGAATCAAGGGATCGCCGTCCTCGAGGCGATGGCCTGCGGGAAGGCCGTCGTCCTGTCGGATATTCCCGTCTTCCGGGAGTTCTACGAGGACGGCCACGACTGCCTGCTGTGCTCGACGCGGGCGGAGTACCGCGACGCACTCGACCGCCTCGCCTCCGACCCGGGCCTGCGCGAGCGACTGGGCAGGAACGCACGGGAGACCGCCCGCGAACACGGCCTCGACCGGGTCGGCGAGGGGCTCGTGGAGGCCTACGAGGCGACGCTTGCCGGCGAGCCCGCCCGCGCTGCCGAGTGACCGGGTCCCCCTCGCTCGCGACGGCCGACCGGTCCGCTCCAGCGCTCGCTCCCCCGGCCACGCGTCTGCTGCCGGGTGTGGCTGCAGGTGTCCGCCTGCCTGCCGGTATCTTCAAGACGCCTGCTGTAGTGTGACACATACGAGAGATGGAGAGCCGTCTCAACTACAGCGGCTTCGTCGTCGCCGGTCTCGCGTTCTTCCTCACGCGGTTCACCGTCACACTCGCGCTCGAGGATACGGTGCAGTTCTATCTGGCAGGCGTCGTCCCGCTTGCCGTCGGGCTCGGCCTCGCGGCGTTCGGCGTGGCGCTGACCGTCGCCGACGTGGACCCGGGAATGGTCCGGACGACGGCGGTCTGGTGTGTCATCGGGTTCGGTACGATGCTCGCGCTGGTCGTGCTCACGATCCTCGGTTCGTCGTCCGGGGGGGTGGTCGACCTGTCGACGGTCCGGTCCCAGACGTACCTCTCCAACTTCCTCATCGGCGGGAGCGTCGGTGGCACGCTCACCGGCCTGTACGCGTCGCGCAACCGCCGACAGCGAAGCGAACTCAGACAGCAGGCCAACCGGCTGGTGACGCTGAACCGACTGCTCCGCCACGAGATACTCAACGCCGTGACTGCGATCCGTGGGTACGCGAGCGTCGGGTCGAGCGAAACCGAGGACGGGATGACGGTGATCGACGAGCGTGCAGCGCACATCCAGCAAACCATCGAGGACGTGAAATACCTCACCGAACGGACCGGGGCTGGCGGCTCGTCCGGCGCCCCACGTGACCTCGGGGCGGCCCTCAGCGAGAGCGTCGAGGCGGTCACGGACAGGCATCCGAGCGCGCGAGTCTCCGTCGACTCGCCCTCAGCGCCCCTCCACGTGCACGCGAACGACCGGCTCCCGGTCGTCTTCACCCAGTTGCTCGAGAACGCGATCGTCCACGGAACCGACGACACGCCGACGGTTGCCGTCGACGCGTCCCCGACGACAGTCAGCGTCAGTATCGAAGACGACGGACCGGGCCTCCCCGAGAGCCAGCAGTCACTCCTCGAGAGCGGCGACATCGCGGAGTTCGACGACCCCAGCGTCGGCTTCGGGTTGAACATCGTCCGGCTGCTGGTCGAGAGCTACGGCGGGACGCTCGAAACCGACGTCAGCGACCGCGGCACGACGGTGACCGTGTGGCTGCCGCGGGCGACGAACGAACGGGCCCGCGAGCCGAACCGGGCGGACCTGACCGGGGTGCGCCCCGCCGCTCCACACCTCGCGGTGACGTGTCTCGCGGCCATCGCTGCCGGCGTCCCCTACGCTCTCGTCTCGGAGTTCCTGGGCGGGTCTATCGCCGGTATCGGGGTCTTCTACGGCACCGCCGACCCCGTCGTCGGGTGGCTCACCCACGAGTTCCACAGTGTCGTCTTCGGATTCATGTACGTCGGCCTTCTCTCGCTCGCCCTCGACCGATACCGGAACACGGCCGGGGTCTACGCGGTCACCGGCCTCGCCTGGAGCCTCTCCGTCTGGGTGGTCGCTGCCGGTTTCGTCGCCCCGGTCTGGCTCCAGCTAGTCGGCACGCCGGCCCCGGTGCCGAACCTCTCCCTGCGACTGCTGGCCAGTCACCTGGCCTGGGGCGTCTCGCTGGCCGCGCTCACGTTCCTGGGGTACCGGTACGTCACTCCCCGGCTGGCCGGGGTCGGCCAGCGGCTACGGGCGCTCTGAGTCCCTGTCGGTCGGCTCGGTGCCCGACGCCACCGGACTTCGGCGAATAACAACTACTTAGTCGTTCCACCGACGATTCCGCGCCGATGACGCTCCCTCGGGTGGCCGCGTTCACCGACACGTACCTCCCGACGGTCAACGGGGTGACCTACACCGTCCGGACGTGGCGTGACCGCTGGGAACAGCGTGGCGGCCGGATGGACGTCGTCTACCCCGAGAGCGACCACGACCCGGCGGCGACCGAACATCCCGTGGGGAGCATCCCGTTTCCGTTCTACGACGGGTTCCGTGTGGGACTGCCCAGCGTCCCCGACGCTGTCGCAAACACCGACATCGTCCACGCGCACACCCCATTCGGCATCGGCCTGGGGGCGCTGCGGGCGGCACGGGCGGGCGACCGGCCGCTCGTGGCCTCCTACCACACCCCCTGTGCGGAGTACGCCGAGTATCTCTCCGTCAACGGCCGGGTGAAGCGGGGGGTCCGGCGCGCCGCGACCGGCTACGAGCGGTGGTTCCTCGACCACGCCGACGTCGTCGTCGCGCCCAGCGAGCGCACGGCCGCCCACGTCGAGGACGTCGTCGGCGTCGACACCGACGTGACGGTGGTCCCCAACGGCGTCGACACCGACGTGTTCGCGCCGGTCGCGGGCGACAGCCGGGCCCGGTTCGGCCTGCCCGACGGGCCGCTCGTGGGCTACACCGGCCGCCACGGCCACGAGAAGCAACTGGACGTGCTCGTGGAGGCGGTCGCGCGTCTGGACCGGGAGGTGACGCTGGTCTTCGGCGGCGACGGGCCCGCACGCGGGGGCCTCGAGCGGTTAGCCGACGAGCGCGGCGTCGACGCCCGCTTTCTCGGCTTTCTGGACCGCGCGGACCTTCCGGCATTCTACGACTGTCTGGACGTGTTCGGGTTCCCCAGCCCCGTCGAGACCCAGGGGCTGGTCGCGCTGGAAGCCAACGCCTGTGGGACGCCCGTGGCGGGCGTGGACGCCGGCGCCCTCGCGGACACCATCGAGGAGGGCGAGACCGGCTACAAGGCTCCAGCGGACGACCCGGGGGCGCTCGCGGCGGCCATCGAGCGAACGCTCGACGAGCGCGACCGCCTCCGGCAGGCGTGTCTCGACCGCCGGGACGCGCTCAGCGTCGAACACGCCGTCGACCGCCTCGAGCGGATCTACAGAGAACAAGGCGAGTGCCTCGGGGCTTGACCCCGAGGGTGAAGCCGACACGAATGTTTAATTACCGTCAGTTTGTATAAGACAATACAGCCAGAGAACCTCAAAGACGGGTTAAAGACCTTAATCCAATGCTGGCTGAGACGATCTGGAAATGCGACTCCTCTCAACATCCTGCTACGACAGGTGCGACGGGAGTTGTCGGGCGGGGTGGAGCCGCCGACCCTCACGGACGCATCGAGCGTTCGGGTGTGAATTCCAGCCGACCCATCTCGGGAAGGTCGAGGGGAATTAAATTCGCCTGCGACGGCACGGCCCAGGTTAGGACCTGCGGTCAAGACGGTGAAGCCTCGGGGCTTGTCCCCGAGGTACTTCAC
>JAZKSZ010000130.1:0-6636 GCA_036625795.1 Haloarculaceae archaeon | reverse complement strand
CCCGGCCCCAGGCGTCCATCCCGCCGGCGAGGTTGCGCGCCTCGACGCCCGCCGCAGTCAGCACGCCCGCCACGTAGTCGCTGGCCTCGCCCTGGCCACAGACCACGGTGACGGGCCCTTCCCCGTCGATGTCGGCCGCGAGGCCGCCCACCCCGTCCCGTACCTGCGCGGCCATGAACTTCGCGTAGGGGATCTGCGTGAACGTCACGCCGGGCCCTTCGATGCGCCACTGGTCGACCTCGTCGCGGTCGCGCACGTCAAGCAGCCGGACGGACTCGCCCGCAGCGAGCGCCTCCGCCAGTGCAGCCGGCTCGACGCTGCCCGGTGTGGCTGGCGGCTCGGGGGCGTCGGGTGCGGTCGGTTCGCTCATACCGTTTCTACGCCGGCTGCGGACATAAACGGGCGGACGTATTTAGTCCGGGCCCCGCAACGTGCGGTATGGACGTCACCGAGCACGTACGCGAGAGCCACGCCACAGCGCTTGACCGGCTCGGGTCGGAGAAGAGCCTCCTCGCGTTGACCGAGGCCCGCCTGGAGACGGAGGCCGTCCTCGAGGCGGCCGGCGCCGCGCTGGCGAGCGCGCGGGCGACGCTGTCGGACTGGGCTGCAGACGCGGCGGGCGGCGTCGCCGACGCACTCGCGGCCGCGGCCGAGCGCCTCGCCGACGCCGCCGGCCGGGTCGCCGACTCGCTGGACGCCACACTCCCCGGCGACAGCGCCTTCGTCTCGCTCGCTGCCGACACCGACGCCGGCCGGGCCGGCGCGGGGCTGGTCGGCCTGGGGCTCGTGCTCGACCGGGTGTTCCTGCAGTGTGTGAGCTTCTTCGTCAACGAGGCCGACACTACCCGCGCGGACCTGTTCCGGGACCTGCGGGGGGTCGCCGACGGGCTCCTCGAGACCGCCGCCGACCTCGACCTCGACGGCGAGGCGGCCGAGGAGGCAGCCGAGGCCGCAGGAGCGGTGGTCGAGGCGGCCTACGACGCCTACGTCGACCGTCTGGAGGCGATGGGCTTCGACCCGAAACCGATCTGCTGAGCGCCCCTGGCGCCGGACGCCGGAGGCCCGGCTTTTTGCTCCTGGCCTCCGTACGACTGGTATGCGCGTCGTCTCCCTGCTGCCCTCCGCGACGGAGATCGTTTACGCTCTGGGCGTCGAGCCCGTCGGCGTCTCCCACGAGTGTGATTACCCGCCCGCGGCCAACGAGCAGCCGGCGGTCAACCGCTCGCGGGTCGACCCCGACGCCACCAGCGCCGAGATCGACCGCCAGGTCCAGGATGCCGAGGAGTCGGGCGGCGTCTACGAGGTCGACCGCGAGACGCTGGCGGAGCTCGACCCGGACCTGGTCATCTCCCAGGGGATCTGTGACGTCTGTGCCGTCGACGAGGTGGTGGTCCGCGAGGCGGTCGACGACCTCGGGCTCGACTGCGAGGTGCTGACGACCGACCCCCACAGCCTGGCGGACGTGTTCGCCGACATCGAGCGGGTCGGCGCCGCCCTGGACCGGGCGGACCGGGCGGCCGACCTCGTCGAGGACCTCCAGCAGCGGGTCGACCGCGTGGAGGAGCGGGCCGCGGGGCTGGACCGGCCCCGGGCTGCGGTACTCGATTGGCTCGACCCCGTGATGGTCGCGGGCCACTGGGTGCCGGGGATGGTCGACATCGCCGGCGGCGCGTACGGGATGGCCGACCGCGGCGCGCGCTCGCGGCCCCGCGAGTGGGCCGACGTCCGCGCGTACGACCCGGAGGTGCTCGTCGCCGCCCCCTGTGGGTTCGGGATCGACCAGACCGTCCGGGACCTGCCGGCCCTCACTGACCGGGAGGGGTGGGACGACCTGACCGCCGTGCGGGAGGGGCGGGTCTACGCCGTCGACGGCCACCACTACGTGAACCGGCCGGGGCCGCGGCTTGCCGACACCCTGGAATTTCTGGGGTGGTGTCTCCACCCCGACGCCTTCGACCGGCCGCCCGCCGACGCAGTCAGACCGCTGGAGACGGTCCTCCAGCAGTGAGCGCGGAGTCGCGGCGGACTCACACGATGAGCAAGAACAGCAGGTAGGCGCCAGTGACCGACAGCGCCGGCGTGAGCACCCAGAGGCTGACGATCCGGGCGGTGGCCGCCGGGTCGAACAGGCTCTCGGCGGGGAGTTCCTCCGGGCGCTCCTCGCCGATGGGTGCGACGTCGCTGTCGTCCTCGGGCTCCGGGACCTCCCCCTCGGCGAGTTCGCCGACCGTCGGGCCGGCGGTCCCCTCCTCCGGGTCGGCGGTCGGCGATGCCGACAGCGCACCCGTGCTGAACTCGGGAGCCTCGGTGGCTGCTTCGGTCCCCGGACTGCCGACATCCCCGGCATCGGGGCCGCCGGCACCCGTGCCGGCCCCTGTCACGGGCTCGGGCGGTGTGGCCATCTCGACCAGCGTCCGGGCGCGGCTGGCCCGCCCCCACCCCAGCCCGATGATGCAGCAGGTCGTACTCACCGCGAGGCTCGCCGGGATGCCCAGATAGGAGAGGACGGTAATGACCGTCGCGCCGACCGTCGAGACGATCAGCGCCGCGAGGATCGGGAGGTCGGTGATGTCGTCGCCGACGGTCGCGAGCGTTCGGCGGGCGATGGTGAACCCGCCGAGGCCGATCGAGGCGACCGCCAGCAGGATCGCGGGGCTGGCCTCGATGCTCCCGTTGCCGACCAGCGGGGCGACCGCGTTGGCGGCGTTCGAGGCCCCGGCGCTAAAGCCCATGTAGCAGGCGATGGCGACCACCAGCGCCGACCCGACCAGGTCCCGGGGGGCGGCGCTGGCGTTGAGCCGGGGCCGGGGGAGTCGGCCGTCCGTGTCGACGCCGACCAGGGGGTCCTCCAGGCGGCCGAAGGAGAACTTCGCGTCGAGGTAGGGGTAGAGATACCGGCCGATGATGACGCCGACACCGAACGCCAGCAGCGGGGCGACGACCCACGCCGAGAGGATGGTGAACATCAGCGCGGCGTTGAGTGTCCCGGTCGCCAGCCCGAGGCCGACGATGGCGCCGACGGCGGTCATCGAGGTGGAGGCCGGCACGCCGTAGATGTTCGAGACCAGCAGCGAGAGCCCCGTGAAGAAGAGGACGCCCACGCTGGCCTCCGGGGTGAACACCGCCGCGTCGACGATCCCGCTGCTCATCGTTTCGATGACGTTCCGCCCGACCGTCCAGGCCCCGATGAAGGCGAACAGAGTAAACAGCGCGCCCGCGGTGACCTTCCTGACGACCCGGCTCCCCACCGCCGGCCCGAAGGCCACGCCGGTCGAGGAGCCGCCGATGTTGAAGCCCACGAACACCGCCACCCCCAGCCCGACGACGATCAGCGGCTCGACCATACCGCCGTCTCCAGTTCCTCCGAAATGTATGTTGGCGTTTCGACGTGGCCGCCGGCTACTGCGCGACGCCGTGCCGTATCCCCGGCCGGCGGCGTGACCGACCCGCGGATTCGCGCGTCCCTGTCGCGGTCGGCCGCCACGGGAACGCGGACCGGCACTCGTAAGCCCGGGACGGCCGAGGGCGGGACATGGAGGTTAGCACGTACCTGGTCACGCAGGCCTCGCTGTCCGGGGGCCGGTCGACTCCCGAGGTCGTCGCGGCGGCCATCGAGGGCGGCGTCGACGTCGTCCAGGTCCGGGAGAAGGACACACCCGCCAGCGAGCGACTGGCCGTCGCCCGCGAGGTGCGCGAGCAGACCCGCGCGGCCGGCGTCCCGATGGTCGTCAACGACCGCGTGGACATCGCCGCCGCGGCCGAGGCCGACGGCGTCCACCTCGGCGACGACGACCTGCCCGTCGCGGCCGCCCGCGAGCAGCTGGGCGAGGACGCCCTCATCGGCCGGTCGGTCTCGACGCCGGAGGCTGCCCGCGAGGCCGAGGCCGCGGGCGCGGACTACCTCGGCGTCGGCGCCATCTACGCCACCGGCTCGAAGGCGGACATCGACGACGAGGAGTACGACATCGGGCTGGACCCGGTTCGCGCGGTCGACGCGGCCGTCGACATCCCCTTCGTGGGGATCGGGGGGATCACGCCCGAGAACGCCGCCGAGGTAGTGGCGGCGGGGGCCGACGGCGTGGCCGTCATCACCGCCATCACCGCCGCGGAGGACCCGGTTCGGGCGACCCGAAAGCTCGGTGAGGCGGTCGCCGAGGGCCGGCGACGCCGCGAGGGCACGGGCCTGGAGGGGGCGGCGTGACCGCGGATCCCGCCGACCCCTTGCTTGCACCTCTCCAGGCGGACGCCGGCCACTCTCGCCGACCCCGACACCGACCGGGCCGTGGAGCGTGTCGTGCAGGTCTGAACGCCCTCGCCTTGCTATCCGTCCGCCCTCAGTCCGACAGCGAGCAGCGGCCGGAGTAGGTGCCCGACAGCGAGTCGATCGGGTCGGACCCGCAGACCGGACAGTCGGGGTCGGCCGTGACGGGGACGAAGTCGGTGGTGAGGTGCTTGGCGTCGTAGACCAGTAGCCGCCCCTCCAGCGTGTCGCCGACGTCCATCAGGAGTTTGAGCGCCTCGGTCGCCTGGACCGAGCCGACGGTGCCGGTGACCGCGCCGAACACGCCGGCCTCGGCGCAGTCCGGCACCGTCCCTTCGGGCGGAGCCTCGGGGAACAGACACCGGTAGCAGGGCTCGCCGCCGGAGAAGGTCGTGGTCTGGCCCTCGAAGCGGTAGACGGCGCCGTGGGTCAGCGGCGTGTCCTCGAGGACGCAGGCGTCGTTGAGCACGAACCGGGTCGGGAAGTTGTCCGAGGCGTCGACCACGACGTCGTAGTCGGCGACCAGGTCGGCGGCGTTGCCGTCGTCGACGTCGCCGTAGGTCTCGACCTCGACGTCGGGGTTCTGGTCGGCGACGTACTCGGTTGCGCTCTCGGTTTTCGAGCGGCCGACGTCGTCGGCGCCGTGGACGATCTGGCGCTGGAGGTTGCTGCGCTCGACGACGTCGCCGTCGGCGATCCCCAGCCGGCCGACGCCCGCCGCGGCGAGATACTGGATGGCCGGCGAGCCCAGCCCGCCCGCGCCCACGACGAGCACGGAGCCGTCGGAGATGGCGCCCTGCCCCTCCGGGCCGACCTCGTCGAGGATGATCTGCCGGGAGTACCTGTCGAGTTGCTCGGCGTCGAGGTTCATACCCTCCAGTTGACGGCCGGGGAGCAAAAGTCGTCCGGCGAGTGGCGCGTTCTGTGGGGCGTCCGCCGCGGCTCCCTCGCGTCAGCAGTCGTACAGCGCGCGGTACTTCTCGTCGACGTAGTCGAGGAAGTGGTCGGCGGTGAACGGTTCACCAGTGGCCTCCTCGACCAGCTCCGGGGTGGTGTAGCGGGCGCCGTGGCTGTGGACGTGCTCGCGGAGCCACTCCCTGACCGGGTCGAACTCGCCGGCGCGGACGCGGGCGTCGAGGTCGACATCCTCACGGACGGCGGCGTCGATCTGGGCGGCCAGCACCGACCCCAGCGTGTAGGTGGGGAAGTAGCCAAAGGAGCCGTGGGTCCAGTGGATGTCCTGCAGACAGCCCTCGGCGTCGTTGTCCGGCCGGAAGCCGAGATACTCCTCCATCCGGTCGTTCCAGACCGCCGGCACCTCGCTCACCTCCAGGTCGCCGCGGATGAGGTCGCGCTCGATCTCGAAGCGGAGGATGATGTGCATGTGGTAGGTGAGCTCGTCGGCCTCCACCCGGATCGGGTTGTCGTCGTAGACCTCGTTTGCCACCTCGTAACAGGCCCGCGGCGTGACGGAGACCCCGAGGTGGTCCTCGACGGTCGGCGCGAACAGCTCCCAGAAGGCCTCCGAGCGGCCGACGTGGTTCTCCCAGAACCGCGATTGTGACTCGTGGACCGTCAGGTCGCGGTCGTCGCCCAGCGGCGTCCCGTAGTCCTCCTGGGGGAGCCCCTGCATGTAGGTCGCGTGGCCGAACTCGTGGACGGTCGGGCCCACGGACTCGAGGGGGTTCTCCGGGTCGAAGCGGGTGGTGACCCGGGCGTCGAACTGGGTCCCCATGGTGAAGGGGTGTGTCGACGTGTCCAGCCGGCCCCGCTCGAAGTCGTAGCCCAGGAGGTCCAGCGCGTCCCGGACCATCTCCTCCTGGGTGTCGACGTCGTAGGTCCCCTCGAAGGGGTCGGCCAGGTCGACGTCGCTGTCGGCGATGTCGTCGACCAGCGGCGGGAGCTCCTCGGCCAGCCGCTCCAGCACGCGCTCGGCGGTGTCGATCCCGAGGTAGGGCTCGTACTCCTCGAACAGCACCTCGTAGGGGTCGCGGTCGGGGTCGATGGCCTCGGCGTACTCCCGTCGCAACTGCACGAGCTCCTCCAGCTCGTCCTCGAACTGCGCGAACTCCGAGTCCTCGCGGGCCTGCTCCCAGACGGGCAGGGCCTCGGAGGTCTTCCGGGAGAGACGCTCGACCAGCTCCTCGGGGACCCGCTTCGCGCGCTCGTGTTTCCGTCGTACCTCCCGGACGACGGCCTGCTGTTCTGCGTCCAGGTCCGCGTCCTCGAGTTCGTCGAGGTAGCCCGCGAGTTCGTCGTCGGTCAGCATCTCGTGGGTGACCGCCGACAGCGCGGACTGCTGTTTCGAGCGGGCCGGCGTCCCCCCCTCGGGCATCATCACCTGCTGGTCCCAGTTCAGCAGGCCGGCCGCGTCC